>CAZGQB010000023.1:0-14794 GCA_964527055.1 uncultured Sulfuritalea sp. | reverse complement strand
CAGTAGGCCTTCTGGCCCAGCTTCCTGAGGTGGTCGCGCACCTGGCGCGCGTGGTCGGCCAGCTTGCGCTTCTTGCCCTCCTCGTCCGGCGCTTCGAGCGCGTCGAGGTAGGCGGCGAGCGGGGCCTTGGCATCGACCACGATGTGCTTGCCGCCGGGCAGCTTGACAATGAGGTCGGGGCGCAGGCGGCCTTCCTCGGTGTTAACGTTTTCCTGCTCGAAGAAGTCGCAGTGGTCGAGCATGCCGGCCATCTCGACCACGCGCTTCAACTGCAGTTCGCCCCAGCGGCCGCGCGTCTGCGGCGCGCGCAGGGCCTTGACCAGGTTGCCGGTCTCGCCGCGCAACTGTTCCTGGCCCGTCGCCAGCGCGCGCACCTGCTCGGAGAGCGTGGCATAGGCATCGACGCGGGCCTTTTCCAGGCCGGTGATCTGCTGCTCGAATTTTTCCAGCGAGGTCTTCACCGGGGCGACCAGTTCGCCGATGGCCTGCTGGCGCTTTTCCAGTTCGCCCCTGGCGGTTGCCTGCTGCGCTTCCAGCGCGGCGCGGGCCAGTTCGAGGAAGCTCTGGTTGTTCTTCGCCAGGGCGTCGGCCGAGAGCGCCTTGAAGGCGTCGGCAAACCCGGCACGGGCGGCTTCGAGCGTGGCCTGGCGTTCGGCGAACAGGACGCGTTCGCCTTCGAGTTCGCTTTGCAGCGTGGCGCAGCGTATCGCCAGCGCCGACTTTTCGTCGCGCAGGGCGGCGAGTTCGGTTTCGCGCTGCGCCAGCGCGGCGCGCACCTCCCGGAGCCGCGCCGCGAAAACCAGCGCGACCAGGCCGCCGCCGAGCAGCAGGCCGATGACAAGGGAGATGGCTAGTTCCATAGGGAGAAGAGTATCACCGGCGGCAGGCTCGCCGGATGAGCCCTTTCGGGCGAAATTTCCGGCGTTGGCGTCATTCGTTGAACCCGCGTATCAGACGCCCCGCCTTCTTGGTCGGCCGTCCCTTGAGTCCGGCGCCGGGCACCGGGGCGAGCCGGTGCAGTTCCTCCGCCCGCCGGCGGCGCGCCATGCTTTCGGCCGTTTCTTCATAGAGCCGGCGCGCCTCGGGCGCCGGCCGGCGCTGATTGTTGAGCCCGCGCACGACCACCGTCCAGCGCAGTTCGCCGGCGGCTACCTCGAGTTCGTCGCCGGCCCTGATTTCGCGCGCGGGTTTCACGGCCTGTCCGTTCCAGCGCACCCGGCCGCCGTCGATGGCATCAGCCGCGAGGCTGCGCGTCTTGAAGAAACGCGCCGCCCAGAGCCACTTGTCGAGGCGCTGGCGCGACTCACCGGCGTCTGCCATCAGGCGCTCGGCCCGGCGCGCGCCAGGCTGCCGACTAAACCGCGGCCTCGTCGCGCTTGCGGCGCGAGGTGGTCATCACCATTGCCTCGCCGTCGATCACCACCTTGTCGAGCACGGTGCACACGGTGTCGAGCACGACACGGGATTTTTCGGCGAGGACCTCCCTGACCGTGACCCGCGCATGCACGGTGTCGCCGATGCGCACCGGAGCGCGAAAGCGCAGGGACTGGCTGAGGTAGACTACGCCGGGGCCCGGCAGCTGGTTGCCGAGCACCGCGGACAGCAGGCTGGCGCTCAACATGCCGTGTGCGATGCGGGCGCCGAAGGGCGTGGTGCGCGCATATTCCTCGTCCATGTGCACGGCGTTGAAGTCGGTGGACACGCCGGCGAAGAGGACGATGTCCGCATCGGTGATGGTCTTGGTGGTTTCGGCGCTCATGCCGACCTTCATGTCTTCGATGTCATAACCATTGCGCGGGTTCATTGCCGTCCTTTTGGTGGGTTGGATGTGCCGGCCCGTTTCAGGCCGGATTGCCGGGGTTCGCTGCGGCCTTCAGTTGCCGCAGCAATTCCTCGATCTGTGCCGACAGCGAGAGGTAGGCGACGATGGCCGGATCGGTCAGGACCAGGACGGATCCCGACCTGAGTTCGTCCGCGATCGCCTTCGACTGGCGATGGAACTCCTCGTGGACCGGAAGCAACCTTGCGGCTGCGGCATGCCCTGCCAGTTCGTCCGCATTGGCCGCCAGCCACTTACCCAGGCTGCAACTCGCGGCATCGCCGATCGGCACGGTGTCGTACTCCTCGCCCTGGACGCTGCCCAGCGCGATCTGGAATCTCATTTTCCAGGCGCGATGCCTGTCCAGTGCATTGTCGAAATCGAAGGGCTGCATGGCGCGATGACCGCTGACGTCGGGAGCGGAAATTCTACCCCGCCGCGGCGGAAAACAGCGGTTTGCTGCGGACGCCCTGAACCTCTCTCACAGCCGGTATTCGAGTTGCAGCCGCGACTGAAGGCGCTTGGCCTGCTTGAAGGCCTCCTTGAGCACGTGCCGGTCGAGTTCGTTGAGCTTGTCCGGGTCGACGCGATTCTCGCCGCCGGGCGGGGTTCCCGCGCGCTGGTTGCGCAGGCGCAACTGCTGGATGAAGAAGAACCCTTCGATCATGGCATTGACGTCGTCGTTGCCCAGCAGCGCCTTCGCCGCGGCGGCACGCAGCCGTTCCACGGTGTTGCTGTGCGGGATGCCGTGGGCCAGCGCGATGATGCGCGCCGCATCGACGAAGAGGCGGGCACCGAAGGCCTTGAGGTCGAGCGTGTGCGGAAAATCGGCATTGTTGTCGAAGGAGAAATCGCGGATCATGCCCAGCGGCGGCGCCACCTTGACGGCGTTTTCCGCCATGAAGCGGAGAAACAGGTTGGCGTTCGCCGTCGCGTCCAGCAGCCACGCGCTCAGGGCCCTGGCCAGGCCCTCGTTGCCATGCAGCGCGCGGAAGTCGAAGAAGATCGTGGCGTTGAGCAGCGCCTCCGGCTCCGGTTTGCGGATCCATTGCGTGAAGCGTTCCTGCCACTCTTCCTGCGTCAGGCACCAGAGCGGGTTGCTGGCCATGATGTTGCCTTTGCACAGGGGGAAGCCGCAGCGGGCAAGGCCCTCGTTGACCTCGGTGGCGAAGGCCAGGAAGCGCTGGCGCAGTGCATCGCGGTCGATCGCGGCTGGGCAGATGAAAATGATCCCGTTGTCCTGGTCCGTACTGAAGGTCTGTTCGTCGCGCCCTTCCGAGCCGAATGCCAGCCAGGCCCAGTCGATGCCACGCAGATCGTGCCGCGCCAGGCAGATCTCGATCACGCGGCGCGTCAGGCTGTCGTTCAGGCCGGAAATGAACTGGGTCAGCTTCTCCGCGCTGACGCCCTGGGCAAGCATGTTGAGACAGAGGCGGCGCACGTCGCCGGCGGCCCGGCTCAGGGCATCGATGTCGGCGGCGGCCTCGATCACCTTGCGCACGTTGCGCAGGCCGATGCGCTGCATCGCGAACAGGTCGCGCTCGGAAACCACGCCGGCCACCTTTTCGTCGGCGTCGACGATAACCAGGTGCCGGATCCGGCGCATCGCCATGGCCAGCATCGCATCGTAGGCGGTGGCGGTGGCGGCGATGGTCGCCGGCGGCGCCGACATCACCTCGGCGACGGGCGCCGCCGTATCGTGGCCCGGCACAACCACGCGGCGCAGCGCGTCGCTCTGGGTAAAAATTCCCAGCGGCCGGTTCCCGGCATCGGCCACGATGACCGAACCCACCTTGGCCTTCACCATGGTCTCCATCGCGTCCTTGATCGAGGTCTGCGGCGTGACGCTGGCCACGTTCGCCCGCAGGAAGCCGGACAGCTGGGCATTGATCGACTGCTGGTCGGAATTGCGCTGGCCGAACTGGATCTCGATCTGGTGCCGCGCTTCATCGAGCAGGCCGGCGACGTGGTCGAGGACGAAGCGGTTGAATTCGCAGCTGGAAAGCAGCAACGACGAAAAGTCGGCGCTGGCGAGACGCCAGACCCGCACCTCCCCCACCGCGCTATAGACGTTGATCGCGGGCCGCTTCGCCGCCACGGCGGCAAGCGGAAAGCCCTGTCCCGGCTCGAGGTCGTATAGCGGCTGGTCGGTCAGATTCACGTCGCCTGCCAGGCGCGCCTGCACCTTCCCCGACTCGATGATGAACAGGTCGGGCGGCATCTCGGTCGGCGTCACGATGACGCTGCCGCCGGCGACGTCGAGCGGCGTCAGTCCGGCAACCAGCGCCTCGAGGGCGAAGGCACCCATGTCCCTGAACGGTGCATGCCGGCGCAGGAAAGCGAGGAGTTCTTCGCGGGATTCGGAAGCCATGGTGTGTCCTTGATCTCAAATGTCCATGTGGAACCGGGTTTTCAGCCTCTGCTGCAATGACCGGGCCTGCCGCAGCGCTTCCAGCAGAACGCGGCGGTCGAACTCGTTCAGGTCCTGCGGCGCAACCTGGTTGCCCGCCGCGCCGTCGCCGGCGGCAGCCTGCACCGCGCAGCGGATTCCCTGCAAGGCCTGGAAGGCATGCACCGCCGCCTCGGCATCGGCTGCCGTCATTATCCCATCGACGGCCATCCGCTGCAGGCGCGCCGCGGTCGATGTCTCACCGGCACCGGTGCCGAGCGCCATGATGCGCGCGGCATCGACGAAGATCCGCGAACCGAACTTCTTCAGGTCGATCGTGCCGCCGCTGCCCTCCTCGGTGACGAAATCGCGCAGGCGGCCCAGAGGCGGCGACGCCGCCAGGGCATTGGCGGTCATCATGCGCAGGAAGATGTCGTTGCCGCGGGTCAGAACCGAGAGGGCTTCGCGCAGGCCGGTCGCCAGTTCTGCGGCGCCGGCCAGGGGCCGGAAATCGAAGAAGATCGCGGCGTTGAGCAGGGCTTCCGGCTCGGGGGTGCGTACCCAGGCGGAAAAACTTTCCAGCCACTCGGACTGCGAAAGGCACCAGCGCGGATTGCCGGCCATGACCTCGCCGTCGCACAGCGGGAAACCGCATTCCGCCAGCGCCTGGTTCGCGGCGCGGGCGAAGGGCAGGAACAGTTCGCGCAACTGCTGCGCCTCGCCGTCGCCGCTGGCCGAAAACACCAGGCCGTTGTCCTGGTCGGTGGCCAGGGTCTGCTCCATGCGTCCTTCCGAACCGAGGCCGAGCCAGCACCAGGCGGCCGGTGGCAGGCGAAAACGCCGTTGCAGCAGGACCAGGACGCGCGCCACGATCGCATCGTTGAGGCGGGAAAGGACACCCGTAACCAGGGCCGCACCGGCCTGCTCGCGCTGCAGGGCGACCGCCATCCGGCGCGCGTCGGCGGCGCAGGCGGCCAGCGCCGCGACATCGGCGGCAGCGGCGATGCGGACAGCGCAGCCGGCAACGGACGCGGCCTGGGGCAGGATCTCGGGCATGCTCATGTCAGTATTTGACCCGGGCGAAATAGGTCTTCTGCGAGGCCTCCAGCGCCTGGCGCAGGGTGACGATGCCCATGTCGGCCAGCAGCGGGATCATCTTGAGGAAAACTTCGCCGGTGACGAAGGCATCGCCCAGCGCCGTATGGCGGCCGATGACATTGATCCCGAGCCGCTCGGCGATGCTCTCCAGCCGGTGCGATTCCTGGCTCGGATGGATCACCGCCGACAGCAGCAGCGTGTCGAGCACCGGCTGGGTGAAGCGGACGCCGAGGCTGTCCTCCTTCAACTGGAAGAAACGCAGGTCGAAGGCGGCGTTATGCGCCACCAGCACCGTCTCGGCACAGAACTCGTGGAAGGCCGGCAGCACCACGTCGAGCCGCGGCTGGCCATTAACCATCGCCTCGGTGATGCCATGGATCGGGATGCCCTCGGGTTTCAGCGGAATCCCCGGATCGACCAGCTGGTCGAAGATTTCCTGGCGCAACAGGCGATTGTTCACGACCCGCACGGCACCCATCTGGATGATCTCGTCGCCCTCCGAGGGCAGCAGGCCGGTGGTCTCGGTGTCGAACACCGAGTAGGTCAGTTCGGTCAGCTTGCGCTCCGGGTCGATGCCCGAACCCGCGGCATCGCGCGCGGCGAACAGGTCGAAGTCGTAGTACTCGGGACGGCTGTCGCTGTGGAGGTGCTGCGCCTGGTCGACCACCGGCGCATCGGGCGTGGCGGCCGCCGGCAGAACGATGCGGAAAAAAGCGTTGTGCGCCGCCTTGTCGCGCTGGTACCAGATCTCCGCGCCATGCCGGTCGATGACATCGCGCAGCGTCAGCGGACTGATTTCGGCGCCGACATTCATCGGTTCAAGCTCCCAGGTGTAGAGGGTTTCCGACGATACCGTGGTGCCCGACCAAATCAGGTCCACGAATACCATGCTGCCCTCCGTCGCCAGGCGCAGGCGCAACTCGCGAATTTCGTAGTGGTCCTGCAGGCGCGCGGCGAGGAAGGTGATGGCCTGGATCAGCGAGAAGCTATCGACCCGCATCCACAGGCTGGCATCCTCCTCCTCGTGCTTGATCGGCAGCTTCAGCTTGTCCTCGATGCGCCGCGCCGCCGCGGCGAGTATGTCGATCGCCAGCACGTCCTCCAGCGGCCAGCGCGTCTTCAGCGAATCGGCGAAGCGGCTCATGGTGGCTTCGAGCTTGCCGCTCATCGTCGCGGCCTCGTCGGCGATCACGCGCATGAAGCGCCCGCGGATGTCCGCCTCCATCTCCGGCGAATCGAGCAGGGTCTCGACCGCGGCGCGGATGTTGCCCAGCGCCGCGCGATTGCCGTCGGTCAGCGTCTGCAGGGCCTGGTCGCGCTCGGCCTCGCGCTCGAAATTGCGCGTGATGTTCTCGATGGTCAGGACGTAGCCGGTGACCTGCAACTCCGCACCGAGCGGGTTATCCAGGACCTTCTCCTGGGCAGGCGCAGCCTGCGTGACTTTGTCACCCCCCTGCTCGGCAGGGGGGCCGGGGGGGATGCTGTTTAGAGAGGGTGTTGTTGCGCTGTCGGCGCCGGTGCGCAGCACCGGCGCCATCTGACAGCGCAACAACGCCCCGCCACGCGTGGTCGTGATGAAGTTCGCCGTCGGTTCCGCGCTGCCCTTGCGCAGGCGTTGCTGGATGTTCTCCAGCGAGTGCGTGATCTGACCGCGCTCGAGGATGGAGAAGATCGAGCGGCCAAGCCCGATCAGGGCGCCCCCGCTCATCGAGGTCGGTCCCTGCGCCAGCGCCTTGAACTGCAGGCGGGCGCGGCTGTTGTAGAGCAGGATGCGGCCGTCGAGATTGCAGACGACGACACCCAGCGCAAGTTCCGACATCAGCGCGGCAAGCCGGTTCTTTTCCTCTTCCACCGTCGCCTTGGCCTGGTGAATCTGCCCTTCGACATCGTCCAGCAGTTCGTCGCGCTGCTGTGCCAGTTCGTTGACGGCCCGCGCCAGTTCGCGCACCTCGGGCGGTCCCTCCGGGGTGACGCGAAAGTTCCGGTTGGCGCCAAGCATCAGGCGCATGGTTTCCGCCATGCGCAGCAGGCCATGGACATACTGCTGGAACAGGCTGCGCAGCAGGATCAGGCCGGCGATGAACCCGATCACGGTCATCAGCGCGCCGAGCGGCAGCCGCGGGATCAGGAACTCGGCGAACGCCGCGCGCTCGGCCTCTTTGGCGTCGGCAAACAGCAACAATGCCGTCAGCAGGAACGGGCCCGTCATGAGCAAGCCCAGCACACCGGCCGCGAGGATGAATCTGGGCTTCACCTTCATGCCAGCAGCGATTTGATCCGGACGATCAGGTCCTTGGTCGAGAATGGCTTGGTGATGTAGGCATCGGCGCCGAGCGCAAGGCCCTTGGCAACCTCTGTTTCACGCCCCTTGGCGGTCAGCATGATGATCTTCAGGTGCGCCTGCGCGGCATCCGCGCGCAGGCCTTCGCAGACCTCGAAACCGGACTTTATCGGCATCATGACGTCGAGCAGGACCAGGTCCGGACGAAATTCCCCGGCAAGGGCCAGTACCGCCTCGCCGTCTTTGGCCACGGCGATCTCGAAACCTTCCTTTTTCAGCAGGTATTCGAGCGAAATGACGATGTTCGGCTCGTCATCCGCGATCAGGATACGATGGCTCACTGCGCCCTCCCCGGCTGATTGTCATTCCCCGCCCGAAGCGGAGCAAGGCCATTATCGCCCGAGTGGCGCGGCAGCGTGAAGATGAAGCAGGCGCCGTTGCCTGGAGTACTTTCCACCCACAGACGCCCGTTGAAATACTCCACTATCTGGCGGCTGATGGGCAAGCCGAGGCCGGTGCCCTGGGGTTTGTCGGTGAGCACGTCGGTGGTGCCGGAGCCCTGGCGGAACTTGTCGAAAATCACCTCGTGGTCGGCGACATGGATGCCCGGACCGTTGTCGGTGACGCTGACCCTCACTTCGCTGATCGTGCCCCTGGCGGCCACTTTCACCAAACCGCTTTCCGCCGGCACGAACTTCAAGGCATTCGACAGCAGGTTGACCATCACCTGCATCAAGCGGTCGCGGTCGGCCATGACACTGAGCCCGTTAGCGCATCCCCCGAGGTCGAGCGTCACGGATTTCTCGGCGAACAGCACCGTCAGCGAATCCGCCGCTTCGCGAATCACCTCGCCGACATCGACGGCGGCCACGGTCCACTCGGCGCGGCCGGATTCGAGCTTCGCCAGGTCGAGGATCTGGTTGATCAGGCGCGACAGCCGAACGGTTTCGCTGACGATGATGCCGAGGAACTTGCTCCTCTGCTCGAGGTCCGTCTTGGGGTCATCATGCAGCATTTCGGAGAAGGCGCGGATCGAGGTCAGCGGCGTGCGCAACTCGTGGGTCACCGTGGAGATGAAGTCGTCCTTCATGCGGTCGAGCTCGCGCAGGCGTTCATTGGCCTGGCGCAGTTCGGCCGTGGCGCGCGTCAGTTCCAGCGATTTCTGCTCCAGTTCGCGCGAATACGCACGCACCTGGGAGGCTTCGTCGAGGATGTTCATCACCTCGTCGAGGCCCAGCGGCTCCTCGCTGACCACCGAGGACACCATGGCACGCGCCGAAGCCGAGCCGATGGCCCCGGCCAGCAGGTTCTCGGCAAAATTCACCAGGCGCGCATCTCCCGGCAATTCCTCGACCGAATGCAGGCCGCGACTGCGGGCATGGCGCATGAAGGCATCTTCGGCGCGCTCGCGGCCGAGAAAACGGCCGGCCAGCGGCAGGAGGTCGCCGACGCCGGCGCTGCCGCTCCAGGCCAGGTGGCCGGAAAGGTCGGTGCCGCCAATGAACAGCGAGGCCTGGCGGGCCTCGCGCGCGTTCGGCACGCGCAGCAGCGAAACGCCGATATAAGCACCCACGTTGGCCAACAGGCTCCAGACCAGACAATGGGTAATCTCGTCGAGCCCGGCAAGGCCGAACAGGTGCTGGGGCCGCAGCAGTTCGAAGCCGAACAGGCCGTGGGCGATGAAGCCTTCGGGCAGCCAGCCCGACTTGGCGAAGGAAGGCAGCAGCAGCGTGTAGGCCCAAAGCACGAAGCCGATGGCCAGACCCGCAAGCGCGCCGTCACGCGTGCCGCCCTTCCAGAACAGGCCGCCGATCACCACCGGCGCGAACTGGGCCACTGCGGCGAAGGAAATCAGGCCGATCGAAACCAGCGCGTAAGCCTCGCCGGCAACGCGGAAGTAGAGGTAGCCCAGGCCGAGGATGATGGCGATCGCCCAGCGCCGGATTTCCAGCAGCAGGCCGGAGAGGTCGGCCCTCTCGGCCAGGCCGAGCCAGCGCATGCGCAGCAGCAGCGGCATCACCAGGTCGTTGCAGACCATGGTCGACAGTGCGATGGTTTCGACGATGACCATGCCGGTGGCGGCCGAGAGCCCGCCGATGAAGACGAACAGCGCCAGGCCCTCCTGCTGGTGGGCCATCGGCAGGGTCAGCACGAAGGTATCGGCGTCGACGGTACCGGCCGGGAAGTGCAGCAGTCCGGCCAGCGCCACCGGCAGCACGAACAGGTTGATCAGGAACAGGTAGAGCGGGAACAACCACACCGCGCGATCGAGGTGCTTGACGTCGACGTTTTCCACCACCGCGATCTGGAACTGGCGCGGCAGCAGCAGCGACGCGAACAGCGAGAGGAAGATCAGCGTGCCCCAGCTGCCGTAGGCGGCCGACGTGTCGGCGCGGGTCAGGCGGCGCGCCACCTCGGGCACCTCGGCGGCGCGCGCGAATACGTCGGCGACGCCGCCGTGCAGGCCCCAGACGACGAAGGTGCCGACGGCAAGGAAGGCGACCAGCTTGACGATGGACTCGACGGCGATCGCCGCCACCATGCCCTCGTGGCGCTCTGTGGCGTCCAGGTGCCTCGTGCCGAACAGGATGGTGAAGGCGGCGAGGATCATCGCCACGTAGAGCGCGCTGTCCTGGAACAGCGGCACCGCGCCGGCGCTGGCCGGCATCACGATTTCGGGGTAGCTGCTGAGGATGGTGAAGCTGTTCGACACCGCCTTCAACTGCAGCGCGATGTAGGGGATCACGCCGACCACCGCGATCACCGTGACCAGGCCGCCGAGCAACTGGCTCTTGCCGTAGCGCGAAGCGACGAAGTCGGCGATCGAAGTGATGCGGTTGGCCTTGGCCACCCGGATCATACGGTAGAGGATGAAGCCGGCGAGCGCGAACAGCAGGGTCGGCCCGAGGTAGATAGGCAGGAAGCCGATGCCGTTGGCCGCGGCGCGGCCGACGCTGCCGTAGAAGGTCCAGGTCGTGCAATACACGCCCAGCGAGAGCGCATACACCACCGGGTTGGCGATCAGCGAGCGGCCGTGGTCGGCGCGGTGGTCGGCATACCATGCGATGCCGAACAGCACCCCGAGGTAGAGGAAGGCGGCGAGGACGATGACCCAGACTTGCAGCATCAGTCGTGCATCCCTTCTATCACCAGCGCCAGCAGCGCGATCAGGGCCAGCCAGGAGCCCATCAGCCATGCATACAACGGCGGCATGCCGAACAGGCTGCCACCCTGGTTGAAGATCGACAGCAGCGGGTAATTGAAGAAGAAGCAGCCGAGCAGGAACAGGAAGGCCAGGCGCTGGGCAACGAGGCGGGTACGGATCATCGTGTCATCTCCCCCATGTCTTCATCGCATGGTACCCCGCCGCGACCCAATTGCGCTTGGCTCATCGCGCAAGAGAATACCGTCCCTTCCGGCGTCCGGACAAAAAAAGCCCGTCCGGAGACGGGCATTCCCTGAACCCATGCAAAGATCAGGCGTTCTGCTAGTGCTGATCCAAGCCGCCGAGATTCCGGCTTCGGCCGCGCTGTGCGCTTAACCCGGCCTGCGGCCAGGTCAGCCTACGCCGAAATCCGGCGGTCCAGCTCAAGCATTCTGCTTGAGCTGATCCAACCCGCCGAGATTCTGGCTTCGGCCGCGCTGTGCGCTTAACCCGGCCCTGCGGCCAGGTCAGCCTACGCCGAAATCCGGCGGTCCAGCTCAAGCATTCTGCTTGAGCTGATCGAGGATATGCGGATTTTCCAGAGTCGACACGTCCTGCGTGACCTCCTCGTTCTTCGCCAGGCTGCGCAGCAGGCGACGCATGATCTTGCCAGAACGGGTCTTGGGCAGGTTCTCGCCGAAGCGGATGTCCTTGGGCTTGGCGATCGGGCCGATCTCCTTGCCGACCCAGTCGCGCAGTTCCTTGGCGATCCGCGCCGCCTCGTCGCCGCTCGGGCGAGCCTGCTTCAGCACGACGAACGCGCAGATGGCTTCGCCGGTCATGTCGTCGGGGCGACCGACCACGGCGGCTTCGGCCACGATCGGATTGGCGACCAGTGCGGACTCGATTTCCATCGTGCCCATGCGATGGCCGGAGACGTTGAGCACGTCGTCGATGCGGCCCATGATGGTGAAGTAGCCGGTCTTCGCGTCGCGCATCGCGCCGTCGCCGGCGAGGTACAGCCGGCCCTGGAAGTCGTCCGGAAAATAGGACTTCCGGTAGCGTTCGGGATCGCCCCAGATGGTGCGGATCATCGCCGGCCAGGGCTTCTTGACGACGAGGAAGCCGCCCTTGCCCCATTCGACATCGTTGCCGGTCTCGTCGACGATGGCGGCCATGATGCCCGGGAAGGGCAGCGTGCAGGAACCGGGAACCAGCGGCGTGACGCCGGGCAGCGGCGTGATCATGTGGCCGCCGGTCTCGGTCTGCCACCAGGTGTCGACAATCGGGCAGCGGGAGCCGCCGACGTTGGTGTAGTACCACATCCAGGCTTCGGGGTTGATCGGCTCGCCCACGGAGCCGAGGATGCGCAGCGAGGACAGATCGTAATTCTTCGGATGCGTCGCCGGCGCGCCCTCGTTGGCCTTGATCAGGGAACGGATCGCCGTCGGCGCGGTGTAGAAAATGTTGACCTTGTGGTCGCGGATCGTCTTCCAGAAACGACCGGCATCCGGATAGGTCGGCACGCCTTCGAACACGATCTCGGTGGCGCCGCAGGCCAGCGGGCCGTAGGTGATGTAGGTATGGCCGGTAACCCAACCGATGTCGGCGGTGCACCAGAAAACATCCTCGGGCTTGATGTCGAAGGTCCACTTCATGGTCAGGATCGCATGCAGCAGGAAGCCCCCGGAACTGTGCTGGACACCCTTCGGCTTGCCGGTGGAACCCGAGGTATAGAGCAGGAACAGGGGATGTTCGGCATCGACCCATTCCGGCTCGCAGACATCGGACTGGCCGGCGCAGACATCGTCCCACCAGACGTCGCGGCCGGCCACCATGTTGCACGGGCCGCCGGTGCGCTTGAAGACGATCACCGTCTTGATCGACTCGCAGCCGCCCATGGCGATGCCGTCATCGACCGCAGGCTTCAGGGGAATGTTCTTGCCGCCGCGACATTGCTCGTCGGCGGTGATGACGGCGACGGCGCCGGCGTCCTGGATACGCTCCTGCACGCTCTTGGCGGAGAAGCCGCCGAACACCACCGAGTGGATGGCACCGATGCGGGCGCAGGCCTGCATCGCCACCACGCCTTCGATCGACATCGGCATGTAGATCAGCACGCGGTCGCCCTTCTTGATGCCCTGCGCGCGCAAGGCATTGGCGAACTTGCCGACACGGGCGAGGAGTGCCTTGTAGGTGACCTTGGTGACCTGGCCGCTGTCGGCTTCGAAGATGATGGCGACCTTGTCGCCGAGGCCGGCCTCGATGTTGCGGTCGAGGCAGTTGTAGGAAACGTTCAGCTTGCCGTCGGCGAACCATTTGAAGAAAGGCGCGCCGGATTCGTCCAGCGACTGGGTGAAGGGCTGCTTCCAGGTCACGTGCTCGCGGGCCAGGCGGGCCCAGTAGCCGGCGTAGTCCTGTTCCGCTTCCTTGCACAGCGCCTCGTAGGCGGCCATGCCGGAGATCGTGGCCTTCCTGACCACCGCCTCGGCCGGGGGGAATACGCGAGTTTCGTTGGATACTGATTCGATTGCGGACATTGAAACCTCTCCTCTCTCATTGTGGCCGGATGATCCGGGTAAGGATATGTTCCACCACGCCCGCCCCGGCGGCTGCCGGGCGGTTGGTCGGTCAATGGCGGATGGAAGCAGGAACTGTCGCCGGCGGCCTGACAGCCAACCGGAATTGCGCATTCTAAGAGCTTGCGCATTAAAGTAAAAGAGTCTTACACATGACTTACGCAGTCACACCGCAAGGAGGCGCCCGCCTGCGGTAAGATTGCCGCCCCGCAACAAGGACGACACCAGCCCATGAACCAGATCATCAAGCCGATGGAGTACCTCATTTTCTGGAGCCGCTGGATCCAGGCTCCCCTGTACCTCGGCCTGATCGTCGCCCAGGTCGTCTATTGCTGGCTGTTCATGGTCGAATTGAACCATCTCGTCCATGTCGCCATCGCCGCCGAACGCATCAAGGAGACCGACGTCATGCTGGCCGTGCTCGGCCTGATCGACGTGGTGATGATCGCCAACCTGCTGATCATGGTCATCGTCGGCGGCTACGAGACCTTCGTCTCGCGCCTCGACCTCGAAGGCCACCCCGACCAGCCCGAGTGGCTGTCGCACGTCAACGCCGGCGTCCTCAAGATCAAGCTGTCGACAGCCATCATCGGCATCTCGTCGATCCACCTGCTGAAGACCTTCATCAACGCCGACAACCTGACCGAGCACACGATCAAGTGGCAGGTCGTGATCCATGTCGTGTTCCTGGGCTCGGCCGTCGCCATGGCCGCAGTCGACCGGATGATGACCCAGAACCTCGCCCTGCAGCGCGCCAAACACTAGGAGCCCCGCCATGACCACCATCAAGCAGGAAGACCTGATCCAGTCGATCGCCGACGCCTTCCAGTACATCAGCTACTACCACCCGCTCGACTACATCACGGCGCTGGGCGCGGCTTACGAGCGGGAGGAATCCCCGGCGGCGAAGGATGCCATCGCGCAGATCCTCACCAACAGCCGCATGTCGGCCGAAGGCCACCGCCCGATTTGCCAGGACACCGGCATCGGCATGGTGTTCCTCAAGGTCGGCATGAACGTGCGCTGGGACGATGCGACCCTCTCGCTGCAGGAAATGGTCAACGAAGGCGTGCGCCGCGCTTACGGCAATGCCGACAATCCGCTGCGCGCCTCGGTGCTGGCCGATCCGGCGGGCGCGCGCCGGAACACGAAGGACAATACCCCGGCCGTGGTGCATTACGACATCGTTCCCGGCGACCATGTCGAGGTGATATGCGCCGCCAAGGGCGGCGGCTCGGAAGCCAAGGCCAAGTTCGCCATGCTGAATCCCTCCGACGACCTGGTCGAGTGGATCCTCAAGACGGTGCCGACCATGGGCGCCGGCTGGTGTCCGCCCGGCATCCTCGGCGTCGGCATCGGTGGCACGCCGGAAAAGGCCATGCTGCTGGCCAAGGAAGCCATCATGGCTCCGGTCGACATCCATGAATTGAAGGCACGCGGAGCGAAGACCCGGGCCGAGGAACTTCGACTAGAACTGCACGAG
>CAZGQB010000022.1:0-14874 GCA_964527055.1 uncultured Sulfuritalea sp. | reverse complement strand
ACGCTGGAAGCCAATCCCGGCACCGCCGAGGCGGCGAAGTTCGCCGCCTTCCGCGGCGCCGGCGTGACCCGCCTCTCGCTCGGCGTGCAGAGCTTCGCCGACGACAAGCTCGCGGCGCTGGGCCGCATCCACGACGGCGGCGAGGCGCGGCGCGCGATCGATCTGGCGCAGCGCCATTTCGAGCGCGTCAACCTCGACCTGATGTACGCGCTGCCGCAGCAGACCCTGGCGCAGGCGGAAGCCGACATCGCCACCGCGATAGCAACCGGTGTCGGCCACGTTTCCGCCTACCACCTGACGCTGGAACCGAACACGCCCTTTCACCACGCGCCGCCACCGCTGCCCGACGACGAACTGGCGGCCGACATGCAGGAGATGGTCGAGGACCGCCTCGCCGCCGCCGGCTTCGGCCACTACGAAACCTCGGCCTTCGCCCGCGGCACGGACCAGCGCTGCCGCCACAACCTCAACTACTGGAGCTTCGGCGATTACCTTGGCATAGGCGCCGGCGCCCACGGCAAGTTGTCGAACCACGAGAAGATCTGGCGCGAGGCGCGCCACCGCAATCCGCGCGCCTACCTCGCCGGCGCCGCGCGCGGCGATTTCACCAGCACCCGGCAGGACGTGGCCCGCGCCGACCTGCCCGGCGAATTCATGATGAATGCCCTGCGCCTCAACGACGGCTTCCCGCCGGCGCTGTTCACCGAGCGCACCGGCCTGCCGCTTTCCGCCATCGAAAAGTCGGCGCTGGCGGCACGGCGCGAGGGGCTGCTGGAGACCGTGGATGGGCTGCTTCGTCCGACGGGCCAGGGCCGGCGCTTCCTCAACCGGCTGCTGGCGGGGTTCCTGCCTTAGTTTCTTCTTCCCCGGGTGATGGCGAAGCATTAGCCAAAGCCTTCGGCGTGTGCCAACCGTGAAGATCATCCATCTGATTTGTCGATTGCACGGATGAATCCCAGTTTGGCTAATAAGCTCTTCCACACCATTCCCAAGCTTGGCGTCGATGACTTCAGCATCTTCTTTTGCGCTGGCTATCGCGGCAGGGGTTTGGCGGCCCACCATTTTTCACGCCAGGGGGATGGCATTCTGTCGGGAGCGTCTCATCCAAGAAAAGCCGGTCATCCTGCACACCGGAGCATTGCTCGCCGCTTGGCCTGCCCTGGGGCGGGTACAATCGACTCAAAGGAGAAACTGAACTGACTGCATTGATCTTTGCCCTCGGCCTGGTCACGCTGGTCTTCGGCGCTCAAGTCCTGATTCGCGGTGCTTCGAAGCTGGCCTTGTCGTTTGGCGTTTCACCGCTGGTACTGGGCCTGACCATCGTCGCCTTCGGTACCAGCGCGCCGGAGTTGGCCGTCTCGGTGCGCTCGACATGGGGTGGCCAGGTCGACATCGCGCTGGGCAACGCCATCGGCAGCAACATATTCAATGTGCTGTTCATTCTCGGCATGTCGGCACTCATCGCGCCGCTGGTGGTCGCACCGCAGCTGATCCGCCAGGAAGTGCCCATCATGGTCGGCGTCTCGGTGCTGCTGTTTGCGCTGGCCCTGGACGGCGGCATCAGCCGACTGGATGGTGTACTGCTGTTCGGCTTGCTCGTCACTTACACCGTCTTCCTGATCCGGCAGAGCCGCAAGGAGACCCAGAGCACGAAAGACGAATACGCGGCCGAGTTCGCCGCGCCGCAGGGCGTGGCGTGGGACAGCCACTGGGGCGTTCAGCTCCTGCTGATCGCCGGCGGGCTGGGTTTGCTGGTGCTCGGCGCGCACTGGCTGGTGCAGGCAGCGGTCAGTTTTGCCAGGGCCATCGGCTTGAGCGAAATGGTGATCGGCCTGACCATCGTCGCCGCCGGCACCTCCCTGCCCGAGGTGGCGACCTCGGTCATTGCCACGCTGCGCGGCGAGCGCGACATCGCGGTCGGCAACGTCATCGGCAGCAACACGTTCAACATCCTCGGCGTGCTCGGCGTGTCGAGTCTGGTTGCGCCGGCGGCATTGCCCGTGGCACCGGCCATGCTCAGTTTCGACCTGCTCGTCATGATCGCCGTCGCCGTCGCCTGCTTGCCGATCTTCTTCTCCGGCCACTCGATCGATCGCTGGGAAGGCCTGTTGTTTCTGTTCTACTACGCCGCCTACATGGCCTTCCTGCTGCTCGCCGCCCAGCAGCACGATGCACTCGCGGCCTACGGAGCGGCCATGACGACGGTCGTGTTGCCGCTGACCGCCATCACTTTGGCCGTGATCACCCTGCGTCAGTGGCGGGTCCGCCGGCACTGACGGGATGGCACGATGATTCGGTCGATTTTCTCGCGCGGGCTGCTCTTCGTCGTGCTGTGGTGGATCCTCGCCGAAGGTCGCCTCGACGGCTGGTTGCTCGGCGGCGTTGCCGTCGCGCTGGCGACCTCGACGAGCATCAAGCTCCAGCCGCCGGGGACGCAAGCCATGCGCCTGGCCGGCCTGGTCGGCTTTCTCCGCTTCTTCCTCTGGAATTCCCTGCGCGGCGGCATGCAAGTCGCCGGCATGGCGCTGCGCGGGCGCGCGGTTTTGCGGCCGGGGATCATCGAACTGCGGGTGACGCTGCCGCCGGGTGGAGCGCGCATCCTGCTGGTCAACGCCCTGGGTTTGATGCCGGGCACGCTCGGCGTCGATCTGGATGACACGATCCTGCGCGTGCACGTGCTGGATGATGGCCAGCCGGTCGCTGCCGAAACGCGGGCTCTGGAAGCATCCATCGCCGGCTTGTTCGGGGGCGTGTCATGAATACGCTGCTGATGAGCGTCGCGCTGTTCCTGCTCGCCAATCTGGTGGTCGCGCTGATAGCCGCAGCGCGCGGCCCGACGCCGGCCGACCGCATGCTGACGGCGCTGCTGATCGGCACCACCGGCACGGGCATACTGGTGCTTCTGGCGCAGGCGATGCATCTGCCCGCGCTGGTCGATGTCGCGTTGGTGCTGGCGCTGCTGGCCGCCATCGGCGGCATTGCCTTCGCCAAGCGGGCTTGGCAGGGCGAGGAGGGCGGGCTTGATTGAGTTGCTGAGCATGGCCCTGCTGCTGGTCGGTGCGTTCTTCTTTTTCGCCGGAACCGTGGGCCTGCTGCGCTTTCCGGATGTGTATAGCCGCCTGCATGCGCTGGCCAAGGCGGACAACCTCGGCCTCGGCTGCGTCTTGCTCGGACTCGCACTGCGGGCCGATAGCCTCGCGGCGGCGCTGAAGCTGTTGCTGATCTGGCCCCTGGTCATGGCGGCGAGCGCCGGCATCAGCTTCGCCATCGCTCGACGCGCCCACAGCCTCGGCATCGCGCCCTGGCGCAAGGAGGAGCGGGACAGATGACGTTCGCCTTCGATCTCCTGCTCGCGCTGTCGCTGCTATGGAGTGCCTGGCGCACGCTGGCGACGCCCCGGCTTGACCGTGCCATCGTGCTGTTTATCGTCTTCGGGCTGCTGATGAGCCTGGCCTGGGCGCGGCTGGCCGCGCCGGACATCGGCCTGGCCGAGGCGGCGATCGGCGCGGGCCTCACCGGTGCCTTGCTGCTTGACGCCTATGGTGTGTTGCGGCGACGGAGGGTTGACCGATGAAACGCATGTCGCTGGTCGCCCTCGTCCTCGCACTTGCCCTCGCCTTCGTCGCCGCCCTCGCCGGCGCGATGCTGGAACTGGCGCCGGCCGCCATCGATTTGCGCCTGCCGGTGGCGGCGCATCTGGCGGACAGCGGCGTGACCCATCCGGTTACCGCCGTGCTGCTCAACTATCGCGGCTATGACACCTTGCTCGAAATCGCGGTGCTGCTGCTGGCCCTGCTGGCCATCCTGGCGGTGGTCGACGATGCACCCGCATCGCCCTCCCGCGTGGCGCATCCGGTGCTCCAGGCTCTGGCGCGGCTGGCGGTCCCCTTGATGATCGTGGTTGCCGTCTATCTGCTCTGGGCCGGCGCATTCAGACCGGGGGGCGCCTTTCAGGCCGGCGCGGTGCTGGCCGCGGCCGCCGTGCTGTTGCATCTGGTCGGACAGCTGCCGGGCTGGAGCAGGCCCCGGCTGGGGCTGCGCATCGGGCTCGCGGCCGGCTTCGTGCTGTTTCTGGCGGTGGCCGCCGGACTGCTGACGCAGGGTTCCTTGCTTCAGTATCCGCCCGCAGCGGCAGGCGTGCTGATCCTGCTGATCGAAAGCGGTCTCACTGTCTCGCTGGCGCTGATCCTCGCCGGCTTGTTCCTCTTCCTGTCCCGCGAGAAAGAGGCATGAGCACGGGTTTCGTTTTCGCCTTGACCGGCTCGATTCTTTTCGCGGCAGGGGTGGCGGGCGTGGTGCTGGTCGCTCACCTGCTGCGGCGCATCCTCGCCTTCAATCTGATGGGCAGCGGCGCCTTTCTCGTGCTGGTGGGACTGGCCCAGCGCCAGGACGTGGCCGACCCGGTGCCGCAGGCCATGGTGCTCACCGGCATCGTCGTTGCCGTCGCCGCCACGGCGCTGGCCCTGGCCCTCGTGCGCAAGCTGCACGCGCTGAGCGGGCGACTTGAATTGCCGGACGATGTCGATGAGTGAGCCCCTGTTCGATCCTCTGGTTTGGCTGATCCTGCTGCCGCTGGCCTGGGCGACGCTGGCCTTCGTGCTCGGGCCGGGGCGCGGTGCGTGGCCGGCCATCGCCGGTCTGACGGCGCAATGTTGGCTGGCCCTCGACCTTGCGCAGAAAGTCGGTGCTGGCGGGACGGCGATAGCCGGCCCGGACACGCTGATGGGGACGGCGGTTCATGTTGTCGGCGGCTGGGGGGCGCCCCTGGGAATCGACCTCGCCGTCGATGGCCTCTCGGCCGCCATGCTGTTATTGACACAGGCCGTGGCCCTGCCGCTGGCCATCTACGCGCGCAGTTACTTCAAGCCGGGGGATCCTGCCGGCGCCTGGTTTTGGCCGCTGACGGGCTTCCTGATCGCCGGGCTGAACGCCTTGTTTGTGTCTGCCGACTTGTTCAACCTCTATGTCACCCTCGAACTGGTCGGACTCGGCGCCGTGGCGCTGGTCGCGGCGGGCGGCGGCGCGCAACAGGTGGCCGCCGCCCTGCGCTATTTGTTCGCGACGCTGGTGGGATCGGGCGCCTATCTGCTCGGCGTCGCCCTGATTTACGGCGTCTACGGCACGGTGTCGATCGCCAGCCTGTTGCCGCTGGTGACGGACGATGCACCGCGCCTGGCCTGGATTGCCGGCGGACTGATGGTGGCCGGCCTGATGCTCAAGACGGCGCTGTTCCCCTTCCACTTCTGGTTGCCGCCGGCGCACGGTGGCGCGCCGGCACCGGTCTCGGCGCTGCTCTCGGCGCTGGTGGTGAAGGCCTCGTTCTACCTGATCCTGCGGCTCTGGCTGGGGCCGCTGCAAGCCGTGTTGCCCACCTTCGCCTGGCTGCCGGCAATGCTCGGCGCCGCGGCAATCTTCTGGGGGTCCTGGCAGGCAATTCGCGCCGTGAAGCTGAAACGCCTGATCGCTTATTCGACGGTGGCGCAGCTCGGCTACCTGTTCCTGATCCTTCCCTTGCTCGCGGTACCCGGCGCGCTTCAGGCCGGCGTGATGCAGGTGTTCGCCCACGGCCTGGCCAAGGCCGGCATGTTCGCCGCCGCCGGCGTGCTGATCAAGGCCACCGGGCAGGATACGGTGGCCGGTCTGGCCGGCGCGGTCGAGCGCCTGCCGGTGACCATGTTTGCCTTCGGCCTTGCCGGCATGACGCTGATGGGGCTGCCGCCGTCCTCGGGCTTTCTCGCCAAATGGCAGATCATCGAGGCGGCGCTGGCCCAGGGCCACTGGATCATCGCCGTGGTGGTGCTGGCCGGCGGCCTGTTGGCGGCCGTCTATGTCTTGCGCGTGCTGCGCCAGGCCTTCCTCCTGACGCCGGCGAGCGCGACGCTCACGCCCGTACCGCGCACCCTGGAGTGGAGTGCCTTCGCGCTCGCGGCGGCCAGCGTCTTGCTCGGCCTGCGCGGCGTCGAGTTGATACAGCTGCTCGGAGGGGCGACATGAGCAGTCACGAGCTGTTGCCGCTGGCGGTACTGGCCTCCTCGTTGCTTCCCGGACTGATCATCTTCGCGCTGCCGGAAGCCTGGGTCCGCCTGCGCACGTCCCTCAACCTGTTTGCCGCCATAGCCAAGCTGGGCCTGGTCGCCCTGCTGCTGGCCGGCGTTGCGGCCGGCGAGGAGTACGGCGTGCGTTACGCGGTGCTGCCCGGCTTGGAACTGGCGCTCAAGGCCGACGCCCTGGGCATGCTGTTCATCACGCTATCGGCCATCCTCTGGCTGTTCACCACGCTCTACGCCATCGGCTACCTCGAAGGCGCGCCGCACCGCAGCCGCTTTTTCGGCTTTTTCAGCCTGTGTGTGACGGCGACGATGGGCATCGCCATGGCGGCGAACTTGTTCACCTTTTTCATCTTCTACGAACTGCTGACGCTGTCAACCTTTCCGCTGGTGGTGCATCGCGGCACCGAAAAGGCCATGAAGGGCGGCACGATCTACCTTGCCTACACGCTGATCGGCGGCACGGCATTGCTGGCCGGCATCGTCTGGCTGCACCACCTGCTCGGCCATACCGAGTTCGCTCATGCCGGCATCGCCGCCGCGCTCGGCCCGGAGTACGCCGGCCAGCTGGAAATCATCTTCCTGCTGCTGATCGCCGGCGTCGGCGTCAAGGCCGCCCTCGTGCCGCTGCACGGTTGGTTGCCGCAGGCGATGGTGGCCCCGGCGCCGGTGTCGGCGCTGCTGCACGCCGTCGCCGTGGTCAAGGCCGGCGCCTTCGGCATCGTGCGCATTGTCTACGAGGTGTACGGCGTCGAGTTCGCGCAGTCGCTAGACCTGCTTTACCCGCTTGCCATAGTTGCCGCGGTGACCATCCTCTGGGGCAGTTTCCGCGCGCTGTTCCAGGACGACCTGAAGAAGCGGCTGGCCTATTCCACGGTGAGCCAGGTGTCGTATATCGTGCTCGGCACCGCGTTGTTCGGCCCCATCGGCACCATCGGCGGTCTCGTGCATCTGGTGCATCAGGGCATCATGAAAATCACCCTGTTCTTCTGTGCCGGGAATTTCGCCGAAACCCTGGGCATCCACAAGGTCAGTGAAATGGATGGTGCCGGGCGGCGCATGCCGCTCACCACGCTGGCATTCTCCATTGGCGCGCTGGGGATGATGGGGGCGCCGCTCACCGCCGGCGCGGTCAGCAAGGCCTGGCTGATGGATGGCGCCACGGCAGCCCATATGGACTGGGCGATCTGGGTCTTGTGGACGTCGAGCCTGCTCAACGCCGCCTACTTCCTGCCCATACTCTGGCGGGCATGGTTGCGTCCCGTGCCGGCCGCGTGGCCGGAAGAACATATTGCCCGCCGCGGCTGGCGCGAAACGGCCTTGTTGCTGCTGCTGCCCCCGCTGTTCACCGCTGCCGCAACGCTGGCCGCAGGCATGCTTGCCGACAGCGAAACGACAGCGCTGGCCTGGGCCAGGCTGATTGCCGAACGGGAATATATCGGACAAGGAGGGCCATGAAACTCCGGGAGGCGTTCCTGTGGCAACCCCATTGGATCCATCAGGGGGTGATACTGATTGCCGGTGCAATCCTGGTCACCGCGATCAGCTACCTCCATACCGCCACCGGCCTGGCCTACGAGTTTCATGCCTTTTACATCGTGCCGGTGCTCGCGGTCAGCTGGTTTCTCGGGGCGCGCTATGGTTACGCTTTGTCCCTGCTGGCCGCCGTCGAGTGGTTTCTCGCCGACCGCATCCTGATGGAAGAGCCGGCGGCGATCCTGCCCCTGGTGTTCAACACCGCAGTGCGGCTGATGATCTTTATCGGCGGCGCCTGGCTGGTGGGTGGAATACGCCTCGCCCTGTTACGCGAATCCCGCTTGGCCCGCGAGGATGGCTTGACGCAGTTGCCCAACCGGCGCGAATTTCACGAGCGCGGCCGCCTGGCATTTGCCCAGGCGCAACGTCAACATACCCCCTTCACCGCGGTGTTCATCGATCTCGACCGCTTCAAGGAAGTCAACGATGCCATGGGCCATCAGGTGGGCGACAAACTCCTCAAGTCGGTCGCTGCCGCGTTGCGCGACCATGTCCGTATCAGCGACATACCGTGCCGCCTGGGCGGCGACGAGTTCGCCCTGCTCCTGCCGGGCATGAGGGCCGCCGCGGCCCAAGCCTATGTTGAGCAATTGCAAAGTCGCCTGCTCGAAGCGATGAAGCTGAACGGATGGCCGGTCACCTTCAGTATCGGGGTAGCAAGCTATAACGTTACGCCAGGGGATTTCGACGGACTGCTCAAACAGGCCGACGCCGTGATGTACGAGGTCAAGCACGGCGGTCGCGACCGCATTCTCCTGCGCGAGTATTGAATGGAGCAAACCGGGCAAGAAGAATCCGGGGAAGGCCGGCTCGGGCGCAAAAAGTCGGCGCTGGCGGTCCCGTGCCTCGACCCTGCGGCGGCACTGCTGTTCGTGATCAACGCTTCTGCAGGAGCGCACGACATCGATGCCAAGCGTGGCGTGATCGAAGCGGCCCTGGCGGCGCGCGGGCGCAAGGGCGAACTGCTGGTTTGCGGGCCCGCTGATCTGCCGCAGGTGGCCGCCGATGCTGCAGCAGCGGCGGTTGCGCGGGGTACGGCGGTGATCGCCGTCGGCGGCGACGGCAGCCTGAACACGGTGGCCCAGGCCGCGCATGCCGCCGGTTGCGCCATGGGCGTTATCCCCTACGGCACGTTCAACTACTTTGCCAGGACGCACGGTATCCCCACCGAGCCGGCGGCTGCGGCGCGGCTGCTGCTGGATGCGTGCCCGCTGCCGGTGCAGGTGGCGGCCATCAACGACCGGGTTTTCCTGGTCAACGCCAGCCTGGGCATCTATCCGGAACTCCTGCAGGACCGCGAGGCCTACAAAGCGCGCTTCGGCCGCAGCCGCTGGGTAGCGTTCGTGGCGGCCTGTGCGACCCTGCTGCGCGCGCAGCGCCGGCTGCGCCTGCACGTCGAGATGGGTGACACGGTTCGCGACGTGCAGACTTTGACGCTCTTCGTCGGCAACAACCGGCTGCAACTGCAGCAGTTCGGCGCCGAGCCGGAAGATACCCTGGCCGGCACTCCCGGCGACGGCAGCATGGCGGCGCTGATGCTGCGGCCCATCGGCACGCTGTCGATGATCGGGCTGATGCTGCATGGCGCGATGGGAAGGCTGGGAGAAGCCGCCGGCGTCGAGAGCTTCGAGTTCCACCGCATGCTGGTGAAGCCCACGCTGGCACCGGGCCACAAGAAGGTCGTGGTGGCGTTCGACGGCGAGGTGACACGGATGCGCTCGCCCATCGACATTCGCGTGCTCGACCAGCCCTTGTACCTGCTCCAGCCGACTGGCGCAGCAAGTACGGCGGACACGGCGGACGCACCGCGGACTGCCGCATGAGCATACTGCTGCAGATCTCCGACACCCACTTCGGCACCGAACAGCCGCAGGTGGTCGAGGCCCTGCTCGCCCTGGCAGCCCTGCAGCGGCCGGAGCTGGTGGTGCTGTCGGGTGACATCACGCAGCGCGCGCGGCCGGCGCAGTTTCGCGCGGCAAAGGCCTTCGTCGAGCGGCTGGGTGCGCCGGTCCTGGCCATCCCCGGCAACCATGACATTCCATTGTTCGACCTTTGGACGCGGCTGACCCGACCCTACGCGCGCTACGCGAAGGTGTTCGGGGCCGATCTGGAGCCCGTGCACTCGTCCCCTGATCTGCTGGTCCTTGGCGTCAACACGACGCGCGCCTGGCGTCACAAGAACGGGGAGGTGTGCACGGCGCAGATCGATCGTGTCGCCCAGCGGCTGAGCGCAGCCAGCCCGCAGCAGTTGCGCGTGGTGGCGGTGCACCAGCCCGTGGCCGTGACCGTGGCTGGCGACCGGCCCGATCTCTTGCGCGGTCACCCTGCCGCCCTGCGGGCCTGGTCGGCCGCCGGGGCCGACCTCGTGTTGGGCGGGCACATCCATCTGCCCTACACGCTGGCGCAGCAAGGTCTGGCGCGGCGACTGTGGGTGGTCCAGGCCGGCACCGCCGTTTCGTCGCGCACACGCCCCGGGGTGCCCAACTCGGTGCATATCCTGCGCTGGGGCGAGGCGTCCGGCGCACGCGGTGACGAGGCGCCGACCGGGGCCGAAGCACCGGCGAACTGCCTTGTCGAGCAGTGGGATTTTGCCCGCCAGGATCGAAGTTTCGTCCGCACCGCAGTGACATCGGTGCAGCCGGAGCGCGGCTGATCGCCATGGAATTGCGACGGAGTTCAGGGCGATGTGCGGGCCGTCGCCGCTCGTTTTCGCCGTCTCAGATCAGCAAGGACGCCAGGAAAATACCCACCATGATGAACGCCAGCACCACTTTGGCGATGAGCCCCACCATGATCCCGACCCAGGTGGCGATGCCGACCTTTACGGCGCGTGCCTGGTTCTTCTGCGCCAGGTACTCGCCCGCGGCGGCACCGACCAGGGGCATGAAGAGCACCCCGACCAGGCCCATGAACAGACCGACCACCGTGCCTGCCGCCGCGCCCAGCAGGGCCAGTTTGCTGGCCCCGGCCTTTTTCGCTCCCATCAGCCCGGCGACATAGTCCAAACCCCAGGCCAGCACCGCCAGCACGGTGACCACCGCCAGGGTGGTCACCCCGACGCGCGTGAAGTCGTCGATCCAGGCTCCCAGCACGATGCCGCCCCACACCAGCACGGTGCCCGGCAGCACGGGCAGCACGGTGCCCGCCAGGCCTGCCAGGATCAGGACGGCACACAGGATCCATAAAAAGGTGATTGCCAAAACGAGTCCTCCGGATCAGAAACACGCACCATCGCTCATGTTTCAGTCGGCTTCTGCCTGAAGTATTTGTCGCAGCACGTAGGGGAGTATCCCGCCGTGGCGGAAATAGTCGACCTCCACCGGCGTGTCGATGCGCAAGCGCAGCACCTGATGCTCAACGCGGCCGTCGGCCCGTCGGATGACCAGGCTCGCGTCCTGGCCAGCCGCCAGGTTCGCCAGATCGAGGTCGAGGTCGAAGGTCTCGTTGCCCTCGATCCGCAGCGAGGCCGCGGTTACCCCGGCCGGAAACTGCAGCGGCAAGACGCCCATGCCGACCAGATTGGCGCGGTGGATGCGTTCGAAACTGCTCGCGACAACGGCACGCACGCCCAGCAACGCTGTGCCTTTTGCCGCCCAGTCACGCGACGACCCGGTGCCGTACTCCTCGCCGCCGAAGACAATCAGCGGTGCGCCAGCCGCGCGGTAACGATCGGCGGCATCGAAGATCGCCATGCGCTCTGCGGAAGGCTGGAACAGGGTCCAGCCCCCCTCCTCGCGTCCGCCGTCGGGTTTCGGCGGCAACATCAGGTTCCTCAGCCGGACGTTGGCGAACGTGCCCCGCAGCATGACTTCGTGATGCCCGCGCCGGGCGCCGTAGGAATTGAAGTCTGCCTTGGCGACACCGTGTGCCTTCAGCCATCGACCGGCGGGGGACGCTTCGGCGATGTTGCCGGCCGGCGAAATGTGGTCGGTCGTCACGGTGTCGCCGAGGACCGCCAGCGCCCGGGCGTTGCGAATCGCGCCCGGCACGCTCCGGGCCGGTGCGAAGGCATCGAGGAATGGCGGTCGCGCAATGTAAGTCGATTCCGGCCAGCCATACACGGCACCCTGCGCCCGTGGCGCGATCTGCGCCCACAGTGGATTGGCCTGCGCGAAGTTGCCATAGAGCCGGCGGTACGCCTGCGGATCGGCCGCCATCTTCAGCGCGGCGTCGATCTCGTCGGCGCTGGGCCACAGATCGCCGAGCCAGACCGCCTGCCCCCGCGAATCGACCCCAAGCGGCTCGGTCATCAGATCCTTGCGGACCATCCCGGCCAGCGCATAAGCGACCACCAGCGGCGGCGAAGCCAGGAAATTGGCGCGCAGGTTGGGGTGGATGCGTGCCTCGAAGTTGCGGTTGCCCGACAGGACGGCTGCACAAACCAATTGTTCCCTGTCGATCGCCGCATTGATTTCCGGCGCGAGGTCGCCGGCGTTGCCGATGCAGGTGGTGCAGCCGTAGCCGGCGACATGGAAGCCGAGCGCCTGCAGCGCCGGCAGCAGGCCGGTGCGTTCCAGGTAGTCGGTGACAACCCGCGAGCCGGGCGCCAGCGAGGTCTTGACATGCGCCTTGACCTTCAGCCCGCGCGCGACTGCCTTCTTGGCCAGCAGGCCGGCGGCGAGCATGACGCTCGGATTGCTGGTGTTGGTGCAGGAGGTGATGGCGGCGATCAGCACGTCGCCGGAACCGATGTCGGCACCCGACGCCAGGGGCACGCGCCTGTCCATTGCCGCCGCCGGCCGGCCAAAGCCGCCAGCGTCGACGGGCGCCGAAAACAGCCGCATGAATTCATCGCGCACATGGCCGATCTCGATCCTGTCCTGCGGTCGCTTCGGCCCGGCCAGCGAGGGTGCGACCGACGCCAGGTCCAGGGCCACCACCTGCGAATAGTCGATCTCGCCGGCCGCCGGCGCGCCGAACAGTTCCTGCGCCCGGTAATAGGCCTCGAACAGCGCCACCTCCTCGGCACTGCGGCCGGTGGCTTCGAGGTAGGCCACGGTCTTCTCATCGACCGGAAAGTAGCCCATGGTCGCCCCGTACTCGGGCGCCATGTTGGCGATCGTCGCCCGGTCGGGCACCGACAGGCTCGTCGTCCCCTCGCCAAAGAACTCGACGAACTTGCCGACGACGCGCGCCTGGCGCAGCATCTGGGTCAGGGTCAGGACGAGGTCGGTCGACGTAACGCCGGGGCGCAGCCGTCCGCGCAGTTCGACCCCGACCACGTCGGGCGTCAGCAAATACACGGGCTGGCCAAGCATCGCCGCCTCCGCTTCGATGCCGCCGACGCCCCAACCGACGACGCCGATGCCATTGATCATCGTCGTATGGCTGTCGGTGCCGACCAGCGTATCGGGAAACACCACACCGTCGCGCACGACCACGCCACGCGCCAGATATTCGAGATTGACCTGATGCACGATACCGGTGCCGGGTGGCACGACGCGGAAGGTCCGGAAGGCCGCCATGCCCCACTTCATGAACTCGTAGCGCTCGCGATTGCGCTGGAACTCAAGCTTCATATTGAGGTCGAGCGAGTCGGCACGGCCGTAGTGATCGACGGTGATCGAGTGATCGACGACCAGATCGACCGGCACCTGCGGTTCGATGCGTGCCGGATCGTGGCCCTGGGCTGCCGCCGCATCGCGCATCGCCGCGAGATCGGCGAGCAGGGGAACGCCGGTAAAGTCCTGCAGCACCACGCGGGCGACGACAAAGGGAATCTCGTGCAGGCGCTCGGCGCCGGGACGCCATTGGGCGAGCTGGCGGACATGTTCGTCGGTCACCAGGCGACCGTCGCAGTGGCGCAGCACCGATTCGAGCACGACGCGCAAGGCGCGGGGGAGGCGGCGCACGTTGGGAAAACGGCGGCTCAGGACCGGCAGCGATGCAATGGAGTACCCACCGGGCGCACCGGCAAGCGCAATGCGGCAATCGGGCAAGTCGGACATGTCGTTTCTCCTAAGGTATCAGGTCGTGCGGGCGACATCCGCGCGGACGACATCGTCGGGCTCGGGGCTTCCCTGCCAAAGCATGTCGTGTTCGATCTCACGCGACTCGGAGTACATCCTGGTCAAGGCCGGGAATTTTTCCTTGAAGACCGTGTCGGCGCGACTCTCTTCATGCTCCTCGAACGAGTTGCAGCAGGTCGCGGTGGCCATGTGGTCCTGCGCCTGGCCGGTGCCGCCCACCAAACACCCGACCGAAACGGAGCCGGCGAACTTGTCGAGCTCGCCGGCGATGAAGCCGCCCCGCTTGCCGCCGTGGATATTCTCGACGACGTTGCACGCTTCGCCGATGCTCGTCTCGACCCGTTCGAGGGTGACGCCGGGCTTGAGCTTGATCTCATTGAAAGGCATCTCGCAATCGAAGTGAATGCTGGCGGGATGGAGCATGGCGAGTCCTGTATTTGAATGCAATCGATGATTTGATATGGGGGGCGCTCCCGCCAGATTTCAACCACGGGCAGAACAAGGGTTCTGGCCGCTGCCGGGGCGGCGATCCCGAGCCGGCATCCAGCGACCGGGGCCATCCGCGTAGAACCAAGTTTGGCCGGGCGGTCGTCTGGAGAAAGCCGATGGGCCGCAGCGGATGACTTTTTCGGGAACTGACCGGCCTGATGGTCAATGCCCTCGAATGACCCTTCCTGGCCGTGGTGCAGAAGCAGCTTCAGCGAAAGCGAGCGGCCGCTCCCGCGGCTTTGCCGCCGATGCGAAGCAAAAAGTCGGCGCCGGCGGCACGGCGCGCGGGGCTGCCGGAGGCCGTGGATGGCCGCATGCGCCCGACCGGGCAGGGCCGGCACGTTCGCAACCGCCTCCCGGGTGGATTCCCCGGCGCGCCAGATGCCCGATCCGGGCGGCGAAAATATGTCACCATACGGCCCGGCGCCGGAACGCAACCGGCAGGCAAGGACGCAACAACGTGAATGACCACTCGCACAACCTGATCGAAATCGACGACCTGCACTTTGCCTATGGCAGCAACCAGGTGCTCAAGGGAATACGGCTGGCCGTGCCGCGCGGCAAGGTGGTCGGCATCCTCGGCGTCAGCGGCGCCGGCAAGAGCACCATCCTCAAGCTGATCGGCGGCCAGCGCCGGCCCGACCGCGGCGCGGTGCGCGTCAACGGCCGCGTGGTGCACGAACTGGACAACAAGGGCCTCTACGAAATGCGCCGCGAGATGGGCATGATGTTCCAGGCCGGCGGCCTGTTCAGCGACATCTCCGTGTATGAAAACATCGCCTTCCCCATGCGCGAACTGACCGACCTGTCGGACGACCTGATCCACGACCTGG
>CAZGQB010000021.1:0-14969 GCA_964527055.1 uncultured Sulfuritalea sp. | reverse complement strand
GCGCGCCCCGCCTGCTTGACGCTCGCGGCATCCCAGGCTGTCGCCGCACCGCTGTCCCGACCGGCTCGCAGATCCTGGCGCAACTGTTCCAATTTTGCCGCGCGCAGATGGTCCTGTTCATCCATGAGGCGCAAGGCCTCCCGCACCACTTCGCTGGCCGAGGTGTAGAGCCCCGAATTGACTTTCTGCCGCACCATTTCTTCAAGATGCGGAGTGAGATTGACGTTCATGCCCATGCCCGATCCATCGCAGTGCCAGCCGCCGGTCGGCGACTGCTGGCGTCAATGCTATCAAATATTGTCAAAGATTGACATATTGCTTACCAACCCCCGCGTCGGGAGTTGATAAATCGGCGCTGGCGGGACGGCGGCTACCTACTCTGCGCCGAAGCGCGGGCCAGATTCAGCGCCAGCAGGCGGCGCAGGATTTCCTCGTCGGGCATGGCGGGCGTGTAGTCGGTCCAACCATAGGCGGCGGCGACCGCCGCGTCGAGCGACTTGTGCGCGTTGTCCAGCCAGGCCGGGCGGGCGTTGTAGAGGTTGGTCAGGGTGCGCTTTTTCAGCTCGACCTCAAAGCCGGGCTTGGCGATGATGCGATCAGGGTAGCCGGGGGCGATCTCGGGAATGCGGTCCACCCACTCGGGCGGGTTGAGCCAGTTCTCGCGCAGTTCGTCGAGGCGGTGCCCAAGCGTTATCCATCGAAGCCACCGCCGTCGCGAACCGGCCGCCGACCCTGCCTTCCGGTAACATCCGGGTTCCGAATTTCCAGCGAGGCCCGCCATGGCCGATATCCGACGCGACCTGACCCGTACCACACTCGCCATCCTCTGCCTGCTGCTGCTGATCGTCGGCTCGCTCTGGGTGCTGCGGCCCTTCCTCGGCGCTCTGGTGTGGGCCACGATGATCGTGGTCGCCACCTGGCCGCTGCTGATCGGCCTGCAACAGCGGTTCCGCGGCCGCCGCGCGCCGGCCGTGGCGGTGATGACGCTGGGGATGCTGCTGCTGCTGTTCATCCCCCTGCTGCTTGCCGTCGATACCATCGTCGGCCATGCCGGCGAATTTGCCGCCCTGGCCAGGAAGCTGGTCGAAGCGGGCCTGCCGCAGCCGCCGGACACGTTGGCGAGCCTGCCGCTGGTGGGCGGGAAACTGCACGAACTGTGGGCGCAACTGGCCGATGCCGGCTCGCAGGCGCTGCTGGAAAGGGCCGAACCCTACGCCGCCGAATCCGGCCGCTGGCTGCTGTCGAAGCTGGGCAACGTCGGCTTCATGCTGATCCAGTTCCTGCTGATCGTGATCCTCTCGGCGATGCTGTATGCCGGCGGCGAGGCGGCGGCGGCGACGGTCAGGCGCTTCGGCCAGCGGCTGGCCGGCGACCAGGGCGAGAATTCGGTGGTCCTCGCCGGCCAGGCGATCCGCGGCGTGGCGCTCGGCGTCTGCGTCACCGCGCTGGTGCAGACGGTGCTCGGCGGCATCGGCCTGGCGATCGCCGGGGTGCCCTTCGCCGCGCTGCTCTCGGCGGTGATGCTGATGTTCTGCATCGCCCAGATCGGGCCGGGCCTGATCCTGTTCCCGGCGGTCGGCTGGGTGTTCTGGACCGGCGACACGGGCTGGGGCGTCTTCCTGCTGGTGTGGAGCCTGGTGGTCACCACCATGGACAACTTCCTGCGCCCGATCCTGATCCGGAAGGGCGCCGACCTGCCGCTGCTGCTGATCTTCGCCGGCGTCATCGGCGGCCTGCTCGGCTTCGGCCTGGTCGGCATCTTCGTCGGCCCGGTGGTGCTGGCCGTGACCTATACCCTGCTCCTGGCCTGGATGGAAGGTGGCGCGGGCCAGGGCGCCGGCCGCGCCCCAACCGAATAGCGCACCGGCGCGACCGCCGCCGGGCTAGTTTTCGCCGGCGCCGACCAGTCCCCGTTTTTCCAGTTCGGCGTCGACGATGTTCGCAATGGCCCGGACCATTTCCGAGCGCGAGCGGGGGTCGAGCGACCGCGTCGTCGCGGTCCATACCGGCTTGTCATCGGGCAGCTTGTAGAGCACGGTCTCGACCACCACCGTGGTGTTTTCCACGGTGTAACCCGGCGTGGTCTGCACCATGGCGTAGCCCTGCCCGTAGTAGCCGACGAAGCTGCCGTAATACGGGCTGGCGACCACGTAGGGCCCGGTCTGGATGAAGTGGGTATGCGGCGGAACATAGGTTTGCGACTTCTCGATGTTGACCAGCCGCGCTACCAGCACGCTGTCGTAGCCCGACTCGATCAACCGGGCGCGCATCTTGTCCTTGTCGCCACCGGGATTGTCGAACAGCACGTGGCCCGCGGTGGCGACGGTTCCGGGCGGGATCTTCTGCACCATGTGGTTTTCGGCAAAGCGCCGCAGCCCCTCGTCCTGCACCATGACGAACACGGCGAGCCTTTTCGCCGGCCCGCCGCGATAGTCCGGGCTTTGCCAACTGGAAATCAGCGACGTGCCGGCGCAGGCACCGAGCAGCAGGGCGAGCCCGGCAGCGATGGCGCGCGCCGCGGCGCGGGAAGCGATGCCGGTATTCATGCGATCGGTCCTTGTCGGAAAGTGCCTGGCGGGATGCGGCCCTGCAGCGGCGAAAGTATCCCCGCGCAGTGCGGTCGCGGTCAAGCCGGCGGCGCCGGGCTTTTTTCCATGCCCGGACGGCCGGTTTTAGGGCATATTGTCGCGCTCGATCGCGCCGCCCCGATTCCAGGAAACCAATAATGAAGCGCTGCCTGCTCCTCTTTCTCGCCTGCTTGCCGGCCCTCGCGCAGGCACAGCAAACCCCGCCCGACAATTTCAGCCGGGAAATTTTCGAGCGGCGTTTCCACGCCGCGGACAAGGATGGCGACGGCCGCCTGTCGCGCACCGAGGCCTACGCGGAGTTTCCCCGCGCGCCGAAGTTCTTCGACGAGATCGACGCCGACCGCGACCGGCACGTGACCCTGATCGAATTCAACCGGGCCATGGAGCGGCGCGCCGCGACGGCACCGGGGTCAGGCAGCCTCGGCGCCGCGGCGAAATACGTCAAACCGGAATACCTCAAGGGCGGCCCGCCGGCGGCCGGCGAAAGCGGCGCGCGGGACCTGGCTTCCAGCATCGCGCAGCGGCGCAGCAACGATTTCACCGAATTCCTCGGCGACGGCCAGGACCACGAGCCCTACCCCGACGAACCAGCCGGCGACAACGTGATAATGCGTCGAAGCTGGTGAACAAGGCCTACTGAGCGCCGCGGATGCATCAGGGCCCGCCCGGAACCTGCGCCCATGCGTCCGCATGCGACCCCGCAAACCATGGCCCGGAGGGATAATGACGGTTTCGGCGAGAGGGCGGCATGACGATTGACTCGAGTTCACCGACGCGTTACCAGGCCATCGGCGACGTGCTGAACGGCGAAGCGGAGCGTGCCGCAAACCATCTCGTGGTCGGCGCCACCATCGTTGCCTGCGTCGGCGTGCCCATTTCGGTCTCGCGCGCGTTCAGCTTCGGCTGGATCACGGCCTATGGCATCCACATCGCCGGCCTGCTGGCGATGCTGGCGCTTTGCTGGCTGCGCCACCGCCTTTCCGTGCGCACCAAGCTCGGCGTCGTGCTCGCCATCTCGATCGGCGTTTCGCTATCGGCACTGTTCAGCACGGGGATCTACGGCAACGGCGCGCTGTGGGGAGCCTTTTCGGTCTTCGTCGCGTCGATGTTCCTGCAGCGACGATCGATCGTCATGATTGCCGCCGGCTTCCTCGGGCTCTACCTGCTTTCCGCATACGGGTTCATCAGCGGACGGCTGTCGCTGCCGGCAGACCCGATCGTCTACCTGCAGTCTCCCGCCGTGTGGGGCAGCGCGATCTTCGGCACCTTCTTCTTCCTCGTCCTCATCATCATCGTCTACACCAACCACCAGGCGACCACCCAGCACCTGATCCTCGAACTGGAGACCAAGACCAAGCAGCTGGCCATGATGGCCGACCACGACAGCCTCACCGGCCTGCCCAACCTGCGTTCGGCCACGGCACACACCGACGCCATCATCGCCCGGCTGCCGCTGGCCGATTCCAGCGCGGCGCTGTTCTTCGTCGACCTCGACGGCTTCAAGGCGATCAACGACCGCCACGGCCACGATGCCGGCGACCACCTGCTCAAGGCGGTCGCCGCCGCGCTGCTCGGCATCGTGCGCAGCGGCGACATCGTCGCCCGGGTCGGCGGCGACGAATTCCTGATCCTGCTGACCGATTTCGGCGAAACGCCGCTGCCGGACCTGGAAAAATTCGCGCAGCGGATCATCGAGGCGGTCGGGACCGAAGTGCGCTATCAGGGCCAGATCCTGAAGGTCGGCGCCAGCGTCGGGGTCACGCCGCTGGGCAAGGAGCGGGACAGCTACGATGCCGCGGTGAAGCGCGCGGACTCGGCGATGTACCAGGTCAAGAATGCCGGCAGGAACGGCTATCGGGTGGCCCACCAGTAAGCGGCAGGCTGCGATTGTCCTCCAGGCGAAAACCTGGATCGCCGCGTCCGCCGGTCAGGGCAGGGGGCGTGGTTCCGGCGCCGCGGAATCGCGGCGTTCCTCCGCAGCCACGATCCTGACCGGCACGGGCGCGCTCGCGTCGAGGTGCACGTCGCGCTGCGGGTAGGGAATGGCAATCCCCTGGGCGGAAAAACCGGCCTCGATCATCGCCCGCAGGTCGCTGGCGACCTGGCGGGCCGGCGTGCCCGAGCGGACATCGAGCCAGTAGTAGAGGGAAAAGACCAGCGCGTCGTTGCCGAAATCCTCGAACAGCACTTCCGGCGGCGGATTCTTCAGCACCTTGCCGTGGCGCCCGGCGATTTCCTCCAGCAGCTGGGTCACCACGCGTACCGGCGAGCCGTAGGCCACCCCGACCTTGACGTTGAAACGCACGCGGCCGCTGGTATAGGTCCAGTTGGTCAGGTTCTGCTCGATGAAGGTGCTGTTGGGGATGATGGTTTCGATGCCGTTGACATCGGTGATGGTGGAGGCGCGCAGGCCGACGTTGGTCACGTTGCCACGGATGCCGCCGACTTCGACCATGTCGCCGATGCGGAACGGACGCTCGCCGAGCACCATCAGGCCGCTGATCAGGTTCTTCATCATGGTCTGCATGCCGAAGCCGAGGCCGATCGCCACCGCGCCGCCGAGGAAGGCGAACACGGTAAGCGGTATCTTTACCCAGAACATGACGATCATCACCAGCAGCATCAGTTCGATGGCCAGCACCCAGCTGCGCAGGATGTCCGCATGCGCTTTCTGCCAGCCGAAGAAGCGCACCACCGTGCGCGCCAGCAGGCGCGCCGCGTACAGGGCCAGGGCGTAGCCGGCAATGATCAGCAGCAGCGCCACCAGCACCTTGCCGATGGTGACGCTGCGCTTGCCGACCACCGGCTTGCCATCGACTTCGATGGTGTCCTCGACGGCGACCAGCTCGAAATTCCAGATCGTCGCGGCGTAACCGGCGGCGACCGCCGCCCAGTCGGCGCGGCGTTCGGCCCAGGAGCGCTGGCTGCCGGGGTCGCCGCCGAACTCGACGAGCATCTGCTGCGCCAGATTCAGGTTGCCGTCCAGCGCCGTCAGCGTGCGCTGGATGGCGCCGAGGTGCTCGCCGTAGATTTTCTGCAATTCGCGCAAGTGGCTGTTGCGCCCCGGCAAGCCCGCATTTTCCATGCGCGACTCGATTTCGCTGACGCGGTTGCCGGCGCTCTTGCGGATCTGCTCCAGCTGCCTTTTCTGCGCCGACAGGTAGGCCTGCATCTTCTCCGCGGTTTCGCGCGCCAGCTGGCGGCTGCGGCCATCCTGCTTGCTGTGGCCTTCGTAACGCGCCTCCCAGAGCACGCCGCGGGTCCGGATCAGCGCAAGCACGTCGCGCAGGTGTTCGCTATGCACCCCTGCCAGATCCAGGCGCGCCTGCTTCAGTTCGAGCTCCTGTTCCAGGCGACCGACGCGGGCCAGGTACTGTGCCTGGGTTTCGCCCTTGCGCCCGCCGCCGGCGCGCAGCGCATCGCTCGCCTCGCGCGCGGCGCGCGCGGCCTCGTGCAGGCGCGGATACTCCTGCGCCATGCGGTCGGTTTCGGCGAGCAGCGCGTCGCGCTCGACGGTCAGTGCCGCGCGTACCTGCGCGATGTCGGCGTCGTTGAAGCGAACCTCGGCGAGGACCTGCTCCAGTTTGCGCTGGGCCAGGTCGAGAGCCAGTTGGGCGATGGCGATATCGGCTTCGATCAGTTGCCGCAAGGTTTCCTGGTGGCCGAGCGCGGTTTCCATCAGGCGTACCCAAAGACCCGCGTTTTCCCGCTGCCAGGCCAGCTGGACCTGATCGGCTTCCGAACGCGCACGCTCCGCCTTCTCGGTGATCTGGCGCAGCTGCTGCCGCGCCTGCTTGAGGCGTTCGCGGTAATCGTCGGCGGTCTGCCGCAGCAATTCCTGGCGCCCCCGCAAACCTTCCAGTTCGGTGCTGGCCGCAAGGCGGTCGGCACGCATCCGATCGGCCAGCAGGATCGAGTACGGCGGCTTTTCGGCGAGGCCGGTCCAGGCCTGCAACTCCTTTTCGGCCGCCGCGCGCCGCTTCTGCGTCTCGCCCAGCTTCTCGAGGTCGGCCATGTGCTGCACCAGCGTGCTGACCATGAACGTGATGCGGATCTGGCGTTGCTTCAGGGCGCGCTCGTCGGTGCCGGGCGGTGCCCCGGCGGCGAGGCCGTTCGGCCCGTCCAGCACCGCCAGCAGCTTGCGCTCGCTCGCCAGCCGGGCACGCAGCTCATCGAGGTTCGCCGCGGCATCCGGCGCCGGCTGGTCGCTGGCGGGCCTGGCTTCCTTTTCGGGGGCGCTCCTGGCCGTCAGGCCGGGGATAGCCTGAGCCTGGGCGCCAGCGCCGACCAACAGCAGCCATGTCGCCATCGTGACCCCGGCCAGGACGCGCAGTGCCTGCTTGCCGCCGGCCGGCAGCCCTGCACGACCATCCGGCGATCGGATCGAAGTTACGGACTGCCTACCTGCCATGCTTTGCGGCATCAGCAGGATCGATGCATTGGAAATTTGTGGTGCATTGCGTCAGCGAGCAGTTGCGCGTGGTCTGGGTCACCACCTGTTTGCGCAAACCGCATATCCTTTCGGCCCGAACGCGAACATCCGTCGCCGCGGTATCGGTGAACGGATGGTTGAAGCTCAGGAAATTCTGGTCCGGTTCATAACCGACGAGGTAGTTGGTTTCGGCACAGCCCGCCAGCAATAGGGCGGCCAGGACGGCGACGGGGAGGACCGGGTTCCGATTCATGGCCGCGAGTATCCCGATTAGTGCCGCGCCGGTCAATGCCGGCCTGCAGGGAAGCTTCGCCGCCGGGCCGCTTGCGCCGGAATCGCCGTATCGCGAGCGCCGCCAATAGCTGCAACATCGGCTTCGACCGGGGATCGGCCGCACGACGAGCAGCGCAGCAAGGGCTGGCCGGGTCTGCGCCGATTTCCATCGTTTCAGGATTCGCGTGGGGCGTAGCCGTATTCCACGGCCAGGCACTGCGGATCGGCACCCAGGAAATAGCGCAGCCGGAGCCGCCACATGCGCAGGATCGTGCGCCACACACCGTGCGCCTCCCAGCGCCGCCCCGAGGTCGTGACGCGTGCCGCGAGGCAGGCCGGACGGCCGATCCGCCGCAGCCGGCGCGACAACTCGATGTCTTCCATCAGGGGAATGTCCGGAAAGCCGCCGACCGCGACGAAGGCCTCGCGCGCGACGAAGACGGCCTGATCGCCGGTGGCGATGCCCGTCAGGCGCGAGCGCAGGTTCATCATCGCGGCGACCAGCGGCAGCCATACCGACTTGCCTTCGATCTGCACATCGAAACGCCCCCAGCGACGACCGCCTGCGAGGGCTTGCGCGATCAGCCGCCCGGCGCCGTCAGGCAACCGGGTATCCGCATGCAGGAACAGCAGGATGTCACCGCGCGCCGCCGCGGCGCCGGCATTCATCTGGCTGGCCCGGCCACGGGGCGCCTCGAGCACCCGGTCCGCGAGGGGTCCGGCCAGTTCGGCGCTGCGATCCGTACTGCCGCCGTCGGCCACGATCACTTCCGCGCCGGCGGCGCGCAAGGGCGCCAGGGCCTGCAGCGCGGCGACGATGCCCGGCGCTTCGTTCAACACCGGCAGGACGATGGAAAGCGCCGGCATGTCCTGCCTCAGGCGCCCCGCCGCCAGGCGTGGAAACGCTGCACCCATTCCAGCAGGGCCTGCGGCGCGTGGGCCTTCTTCCAGACCCCCGCCACATATTTGTTGGCCTCGGCCAGGGTCGGATAAATGTGGATGGTGCCGAGTATCTTGTTGAGGCCGATGCCGTGCTTCATCGCCAACACGTATTCTGCGATCAGGTCACCGGCGTGTTCGCCGACGATGGTCACGCCCAGGATGCGGTCCTTGCCCGGCACGGTCAGCACCTTGATGAAGCCGTGGGCCTCGCTGTCGGCAATCGCACGGTCGAGGTCGTCGATGTCGTAGCGCGCCACCTCATAGGCGATGCCCTTCTCCTTCGCCTCGGTTTCGTTCACGCCGACGCGCGCCACCTCGGGCTCGGTGAAGGTGGCCCAGGGGATCACCGAGTAGTCGGCCTTGAACTTTTTGAAGGGGTCGAACAGGGCATTGACCGCGGCGTACCAGGCCTGGTGTGCGGCGGTGTGGGTGAACTGGTAAGGCCCGGCGACGTCGCCGCAGGCGTAAATGTTGGGATAGGTGGTCTGCAGGAAGTCGTTGGTGTCCACCGTGCGCATCGCACTCACGCCGATTTCTTCGAGGCCGTAGCCCTTGAGGTTGGCGACGCGCCCCACCGCGACCAGCACGGCGTCGAAGGGGATGCGCACTTCCCTGCCTTCATGCTCGGCGATCAGCGTCTTCTCGCCGCTCTCGACGGTGAAGCGCATCGCCTTGTGGTTGAGCAGCACATCGACGCCTTCCTCGCGGAAACGCGCGGCGACGAGCTCGGATACTTCCGGGTCTTCGCGGATCATCAGGCGCGGCAGCATTTCGACCTGGGTCACCTTATTTCCCAAACCCGCTCCGAACCGGGCGAAGGCCTGCGTCAGTTCGCAGCCGATCGGCCCGCCGCCGAGCACCACCAGGCGTTCGGGCAGTTCGCGCAGGTTCCAGACGTTGTCGGAAGTCAGGTAGCCGACCTCCTCGATGCCCGGTATCGGCGGCACGAAGGGCCGCGCGCCGGCGGCGATGACGATGCTGCGCGTGCTCATGCGCTCGCTGGCGCCGTTGTGGCGAGTGAGCTCGACTTCCCAGGGCGAGACGATCTTCGCTCTGCCTTCGATCACCTCGACGCCGAGCCCGGTGTAGCGCTCGACCGAATCGTGCGGCTCGATGTCGCGCACGATGCGCTGCACGCGTTCCATCACTTCGGCAAAGGAAAAGTCGGCGCTGGCGCCACGGCAACCGAACTCCGCCGCGCGCCGCGTGTGCGAGAGGAACTTCGCCGAACGGATCAGCGCCTTGGACGGCACGCAGCCGGTGTTGAGGCAGTCGCCGCCCAGCTTGTGCTTCTCGACCAGCGTGACTTTTGCCTTGACCGCGGCGGCGATGTAGGCCGTAACCAGGCCGGCGCTGCCGCCGCCGATGACGATCAGGTTGCGATCGAACTTTGCCGGCTTCGTCCAGCGCGCATAGACCTTCCTCGCCTTGATGCCACCGACGATTTTCTTTGCGATCAACGGGAAGATGCCGAGCAGGGCGAAGGATCCGACCAGCCCCGGCGAAAGGATGCCGGCAAGGCTGCTGATGCCGGCCAGTTGCGTGCCGGCATTCACGTACACGATGGTGCCGGCGAACATGCCGGCCTGGCTGACCCAGTAGAAGGTCCAGGCGCGCATCGGCGTCAAACCCATCAGCAGGTTGATCATGAAGAAGGGGAACACCGGCACCAGGCGCAGGGTGAACAGGTAGAACCCGCCCTCCTTCTCGACGCCCTGGTTGATCGCGCGCAGGCGCTCGCCGAAGCGCGCCTGCACCCAGTCGCGCAGCAGGAAACGCGAGGCAAGGAAGGCCAGCGTGGCGCCGAGCGACGAGGCGAAGGACACCAGCACCGTGCCCCAGAGCAGGCCGAACACGGCGCCGCCGGCCAGCGTCATGATCGCCGCACCGGGCAGCGACAGCGCCGTGACGACGACATACACGACGAAAAAGATCGCCGCCGCCAGCCAGGGGTTGGCCTGGCGGTAGGCTTCGATCGCCGCCTGCTGGCTCTTGAAGGCATCCAGGCTGAACCAGCGACCCAGATCGAATGCGAAATAGGCCACCACGGCCATGGCAATCACCAGCCCCAGCAGAACCCTGCGCAACGGCATGCCCTTCTCCCGATTCGAATTGCCGGATGAGCAAATGCCATCCGGTTCCGCCATCAGTCGGCGGCGACCATGGCCACCTTACATTGCTGTTCAGCTTTATGTAAGTCGGCGGTAAAGAACGGCAGGAGGCGGCAGCATGATCGACCGCAACCGATGACCGGACTCAATCCTGTTATTGCATTGCAACAATTTCGCGCTAAGATAGGATAGACAGTACGGGAAACCATGCAATGACCCCCATTGAAACCAGCAATTCCGACTACATCGAAAACCGCACCTTCGACGAAATCCAGGTCGGCGACAGTGCCTGTCTGGTGCGCACGCTGCGCCAGGAAGACATCCAGATGTACGCCATCATGTCCGGCGACATCAATCCGTCGCACGTCGATCCGGAGTATGCGCATTCGTCGATGCTGCGCGAGGTCATCGCCCACGGCATGTGGGGCGGCGCCCTGATTTCGAACGTGCTGGGCACCCAGTTTCCCGGCCCGGGCACGGTGTACAAGGATCAGACGCTGCACTTCGCGCAGCCGGTGCGGGTCGGCGACACGCTGACCGTCACCATCACCTGCGAAAAGAAATTTCCGCGCACCCATCACATGGTGTTCGATTGCCTGTGCACCAACCAGGACGGGCAGAAAGTGATCAGCGGCACCGCGGAAGTGCTGGCGCCCACCGAAAAAATCAGGCGCCTCAAGGCCAACCTGCCGGACTTCAAGCTCTCGCAAACCCGCAAGGCGCGTTTCGAGCACCTCCTGCAGATCACCAAGGGACTGACGCCGGTGTCGATGGCCGTGGCCCACCCCTGCGACACCGAATCGCTGCGGGGCGCCCTCTTGGCGCGCGATCGCGGCCTGATCATCCCAACCCTGGTCGGCCCCGAGGAAAAGATCCGCCAGATCGCCGAAGGCAACCGGCTCGACCTCTATGGCTGCACGCTGATCAACGTCCCGCACAGCCATGCCGCGGCCGAAGTGGCGGTGTCGCTGGCGCGCGAAGGACAGGTCGAGGCACTGATGAAGGGTTCGCTGCATACCGACGAACTGATGAGCGAAGTGGTGGACAAGGCCACCGGCCTGCGCACCGCCAGGCGCATCAGCCACGTCTTCCTGATGGACGTGCCGACCTACCCGCGCCTGCTGTTCATCACCGATGCCGCGGTGAACGTCGCGCCCGACCTCGCGGCCAAGGTCGACATCGTGCAGAACGCCATCGACCTGGCGCACATGCTGAAGGTCGCCGACCCCAAGGTGGCGATCCTCGCCGCGGTGGAAACCGTCAACATCACCATGCAGGCCACGCTCGACGCCGCGGCCCTGTGCAAGATGGCCGACCGCGGCCAGATCACCGGCGGCCTGCTCGACGGCCCGCTGGCCTTCGACAACGCCATCTCGACCGTGGCCGCGCGCACCAAGGGCATCAAGTCGGCGGTGGCAGGCCAGGCCGACATCCTGCTGGTGCCCGACATCGAATCGGGCAACATGCTGGCCAAGCAGCTGGAATACCTGGCCGATGCGCTGACCTCGGGCATCGTGCTCGGCGCGCGGGTGCCGATCGTGCTGACCAGCCGCGCCGACTCGGCCGAAACCCGCACCGCTTCAACCGCCGTGGCGATGGTCATGGCGCATGCGAAACGCAAGAAAACTTGAGGGACCGCTGCCCGCCCTCTGCCCACCTTAAGTTTCGTCACACCGGCAAAAGCCGGTGTCCAGTGCCATGACCGTTCTGGATTCCGGCTTTCGCCGGAATGACGGCTGATTCAGCACGCCACCAAGGAGAAACAAAATGGCCGACGCAATCCTGACCCTCAATGCCGGATCCTCCTCGATCAAGTTCGCCCTGTTCGCGCGCCGGGCCGAAATCCCCCGCAAGCCGGAACTGGTCGGCCAGATCGACGGCATCGGCGCCGCCGGCGGCCAACCGGCACACCTCAAGGTCAAGGATGCGACGGGTCAGGTCCGGGTCGACAGCGACCTCGATCTCGACGGCAAGGGGCAATCCCCGCACAAGGCGGCACTGGCCCTGCTCGTCGATCGGCTGCGCGGCAGCGACGCGGGCTGGCACATTGCCGGCGTCGGCCATCGCATCGTGCACGGCGCAGAGAAGTTCTCGCAGCCGGTGGTCCTCGACCGCGCCATGGTCGACACCCTGCGCGGCTTCGTCCCGCTGGCGCCGCTGCACCAGCCGCACAACCTGGCCGGCGTCGACGCCCTGAGCGCGGCCCTGCCCGACACGCCGCAGGTTGCCTGCTTCGACACCGCCTTCCACCGCAGCCAGCCCGACGTGGCGCAACTCTTCGCCCTGCCCCGCGCCATCACCGCGCAAGGAGTGCGTCGCTACGGTTTCCACGGTCTGTCCTACGAATACATCGCCGAAGTGCTGCCGCAGCACCTCGATCCCGCCCAGGCCCGCGGCCGCGTGGTCGTCGCCCATCTGGGCAACGGCGCCTCGATGTGCGGCATGAAGGACCTCAAGAGCCAGGCCTCGACCATGGGCTTCACCGCCGTCGATGGCCTGATGATGGGCACCCGCACCGGCAACCTCGATCCCGGCGTGCTGCTCTACCTGATGGACTACCGGAAGATGGACAGCAAGGCGCTGACCAGCCTGCTCTACAAGGAATCCGGCCTGCTCGGCGTGTCCGGCATCAGCGGCGACATGCGCGTGCTGCTCGAATCCAAGGCGCCCGAGGCGCGCGAGGCCATCGACCTGTTCTGCTATCGCATCGTGCGCGAAATCGGCTCGCTGGCGGCCGCGCTCGGCGGGCTCGATGCGCTGGTATTCACCGGTGGCATCGGCGAGCACGGCGCCCCGGTGCGCGAACAGGTCTGCGCCCAGCTTGGCTGGCTCGGATTGACCCTGAATCCGGCCGCCAACGCCACCAACGCGTCAATAATCTCGGCGGCGGACAGCCGGATTTCGGTCTGCGTCATACCCACGAACGAAGAGTGGATTATTGCGCGGCACACAGCCCAGCTCATCGGCTGAGCAGGTACTTTCAGGTTTTTTCAAGCCAGTAGCGCTTGTCAACCCCGGGTGCGGGACACACGCGCCCGCACAAGCAATTTGCGACCCAATCCCGCCTCAAGGCAAGTCTCGAAAAGCAGCGCCATCCCGCTGTTTTTCTTCTCATTTCAGCGCATAAAAACATACTATATCTAGTAGCGCGAAGCGAAAGCAGTACTAGACGTTTTTTTACTTCATTGTTTTTACTGTAGAAAAAATTTTCTGCTTTTCACGAACGGGAGCCGGAGGTATGCTTCGGCGCTCACTGGAACCTTAATCGGAACTGTCATTCGGAAGAGACCATGACCACTAAAACAAATAACACCGAGGAAACAACAAATTACGAGCATACCGGGCAGATGGATCTGCCGTTGCCGCAGGAAATATCGGGCGAAGTCCTGGTAGAAAAATACGCCAAGGGAACCGAGCGCGACGTGCGCGACGTGCGCAGCCGCGTCGCCCGCGCCCTGGCCTCGATCGAGGCCGAAGACAAGCGCACCTTCTGGGAGGCGCGCTTCCTCGAAGCCCAGGAAAACGGCTTCGTCCCGGCCGGCCGCATCAACTCCGCTGCCGGCACCGACCTCTGCGCGACGCTGATCAACTGCTTCGTGCAGCCGGTGGGCGATTCGATTTCCGAAATCGTCGACGACCGTCCCGGCATCTACACGGCACTGCTGCAGGCCGCCGAAACCATGCGCCGCGGCGGCGGCGTCGGCTACGACTTCTCCTCGATCCGCCCGATCGGCGCCCACGTCAAGGGCACGCAGTCGCGCGCTTCGGGCCCGGTGTCCTACATGCGTGTCTTCGACCGCTCCTGCGAGACCGTCGAATCCGCCGGCAGCCGCCGCGGCGCGCAAATGGGCGTGCTGCGCTGCGACCATCCGGACATCGAGGAATTCATCCACGCCAAGGATGCCGGCGACCTGACCAACTTCAACATTTCGGTCGGCGTCACCGATCCCTTCATGCAGGCGGTGGAAGCCGACGGCGACATCGAACTGACGCATCGCGCCACGCCCTCGAACGACATCAAGGCCGCCGGCGCCTACCAGCGCGGCGACGGCAGCTGGGTCTACCGCAAGGTGCGCGCGCGCGACCTGTGGGAGCAGATCATGCGCTCCACCTACGACCATGCCGAGCCGGGCATCCTGTTCCTTGACCGCATGAACAAGGACAACAACCTGTACTACTGCGAGACCATCGAGGCCACCAACCCCTGCGCCGAACAGCCGCTGCCGCCCTACGGCTGCTGCTGCCTGGGCTCGATCAACCTGACCCTGTTCGTCAAGGACGCCTTCAGCAAGAACCCCAGCTTCGATTTCGCCGCCTTCGGCCGCGTCATCGACAGTTCGGTGCGCATGCTCGACAACGTGCTCGACGCCACGCACTGGCCGCTCGAGCAGCAATTGAAGGAAGCGCAGAACAAGCGCCGCGTGGGCCTGGGCTTCACCGGCCTGGGCGACGCGCTGATCATGCTCAAGCTGCGCTACGACAGCAACGCCGCGCGCGCCATGGCGACGAAAATTTCCGAGTACATGCGCGACCGTTCCTACCTGTATTCGGTGGAACTGGCGAAAGAACGCGGCGCCTTCCCGCTGTTCAACGCCGACCTCTACCTCTCCGGCGGCAACTTCG
>CAZGQB010000020.1:0-15287 GCA_964527055.1 uncultured Sulfuritalea sp. | reverse complement strand
CTGGCAACCATCGCCACCTGGCAGCGCATCCTGCCCGGCAAGCGCCTGACCGGCAGCGGCGAATGGCGGGGCCGCAAGGTGCTCGCCAAGTTGTTCATCGCCGCGCGCGGCAGCGAACGCCACTGGCAGCGGGAAGGCCGCGGCGCCGAAACGCTGCGCCGGCACGGTCTGCCGACCCCCGCCTTGCTGGCCTCCGGCGCGCTGGCCGAGGGCGGCCATTACGTCCTCTACGATTATCTCGACGGCGCGCGCAATCCCGACAGCGCAACGCTCGACGAACTGGCTCAGGTGTTCGCCCAGGTCGGCCGCATGCACGCCCTCGGCCTGGTGCAGGAGGATGCCCACCTCGGCAATTTCCTGCTCAAGAACGGCTGGCTGTATGTCATCGACGGCGACGCCATCCGCGAATCGACATCACCGGCCGACTGCGCCGCCAACCTCGCCCTGCTGTTCGCCCAGTTGCAGCCGCCGGCCGAAGCCACGCTGCGCCCCGCCCTGCTGGCCGCCTACCTCGGTGGCAACCCCGGCGTCGCCATCGACGCGGCACAACTCGCGGCGGCAAGCGCCCGTACCCGCCAGGCGCGTCTGGCCGACTACCTGGATAAGTCCCTGCGCGATTGCAGCCTGTTCAAGTCCGCGCGTCGTATCGATCGTTTCTTTTCCATGGTGCGCGCCGAAACCGGCCTGCTCGCCCCGCTGATCCACGACCCGGATGCCTGGCTGGAAAAGGGCGTGCCCCTCAAGCGCGGCAGGACCGCCACGCTGGCGCGGGTGGAAGTGAATGGGCGGCAGCTGGTCATCAAGCGCTACAACATCAAGGGCCCGGGCCATGCGCTGTCGCGCAGCTGGCGGCCCAGCCGCGCCTGGCATTCCTGGCTGGAAGGGCATCGCCTGAATTTTCTCGGCATCGCCACGCCGCGCCCCCTCGCGCTGGTCGAACAGCGCGCCGGCCCGCTGCGCGGCAAGGCCTGGCTGATCAGCGAGTACTGCGCCGGCGCCAGCCTCGCCGAGCGCTACCCCGATCCGGGCACGGCACCACCCGCCGCCGAGCTCGACGCCATCGGCGTGCTGCTGCGCCAGCTCGTCGCCGCGCGCATCAGCCACGGCGACCTGAAGGCCACCAACCTGCTATGGCGCGACGGCAAGCCGCACTTGATCGACCTCGATGCCATGCGCCAGCATGCGGGGGAACCGGCTTTCAGGCGCGCATGGGAAAAAGACAGCGCCCGCTTCCTGCGCAACTGGCCGCAGGGCAGTGCGCTAAGGCGGGCGCTGGAAGCGGTGATGCCGCGGGGCTGATCTCGGGGCTTGGGAAGAAATCGTGCCCCAAGGGGACTTCCTTCGGGGCGTAACCGCCGGGCCGCAGTCATGTCCCCTACGTGCCCAATGCAACAGGTCAGCCAAATCCGCCTTCTACGAATCGGGATTCTACGAAGCGGCCTTTGTCGACCCGCCATAACGGCCACAACCCGCCGGTCAAGGTAGTCATCCAATTTCTATTAGCAAGGCACCTGCTGTCCCCGACCCGCTTAATATCCGGATGCGACGAGCAAATTGATTATCTCAGTAACCCTAATCCGCTTACGTCCCTACACCTTTTGACAAAGGATCAACAATCAACCGTGACAAGAACATCGCTTTGGCATTGTTCTAGTACGCGCTGGGTTACGCTTCCAAGCAGCAATTCTTCCGTAACGTTCTTGCCATGCTTGCCCATGACGATGAGGTCGCAATCCAGTTCCTGTTCCTGAATGATGGCTTGTTGCGAGGCATCACCGCGCACGACAATGGGTGTGTAGCCGCCGAGGTCCAAGCCTGCCGTATCGGCAAGATGCCGCATACGTTGCATGGCATCGTTACGCGCCGCCACTCGATAACGTCCGATCACATCATCCTCGACACCCGCATAGGATAGTTTTCCTTCGAAGGGAACTTCAAAGGCGTGCAGCAGGACGATATCTGCTGCTGGCGCGAGTAGCCGGCCCAGCTTGATCGACTTGACCGAGACAGGAGAAAAATCAATAGGAATCAGCAACCGGCGATAGGAAGCATAGGGTGGTTGCTTGACGACCAATACGGGGTGCCGGATAGTTTTTCGCAGGAGGCGAGACGCGGTGGATCCGAGGATCAGGTGACGCAGGTAATCCTCCCCGCGCATACCAAGGATCAGCAGATCTGCATTCATGGCGTCGGCACTGTTGGCTATCGCACTGACAGGTGAGCCGGAAACGATCACCGCGTTGGCGCATACGCCTTGGTTATGCGCGACATCATTCAGCAAATCCGATATGGATTCCTGTGCCTGATTTTCAAGCTGACGCTTTACTTCGAATGATCCTTCACCAATCCATTCTCGCATCACGTCGACTGCGTCAAGTTCGATGGCGTGCATGACACTGTATGACGCCCCCGTGGTGGCGGCGATCCTGAACCCCCGGTCCACTGCATGGCGCGAAGGAGCCGAGAGGTCGGTAGCGGCCAAAAGCTGATCGAGTTTGATCATGTTCGAATCCCTCTAGCGTGAATGCGGTGATCGATGTTTTGTCGTACTCGAAAATCTGGCGCTGAAACCTCAAGAAATGACGTGTTCTCTGTGGAGACTAAGAGCTGGGTGTTTGGTTCCAGGAAAAGCGGGTTCCGCAGTATGTCTTTCAATGAAACCCAACAATCTAATGACTCTTCGACATCTTGAGACCGACGGAGGCGACATGGTTGCCGGTTACCGCACGAACCGTGAGTTCCATGCTGCCTATTCCGACACGGTCGCCGACCACCGGGCGACGGCCCAATCGCTTCGCCAACAGTTCGCCAACGCTACCATCGGACTCGGCGACGTCAAGCTCCATGCCATAGGTAGCCGCAAGTGCCACTGCCGAGGAGTCGGCGTCGAGCACAAACTCGCCGAAGAAGTTGCGCACCGCGAGGTGGCCGCTTTGATCCTGGCGGCCAAACAGCGCGGCGAGGTGTTCCACCTGTTCGGGCGAAGCCAGCAGCCAGACCACATCGTCGGCCCTGAGCGCCGTCGCACTGGGCGCCAGCAGGGGACGCCCCTGCCGCACCAGGGCGGCACACCGCACCGGGCGGCCGCGCAGGTCGGTGAGCGCGCTCGGCAATATGTCGATGGCCAGCGACTGCGCCTCGACACGAAAGGCGACCAGCGCCAGCACGGTTTCACGGCCGATCCAGACTTCCTTTGATTCAAGAGGTTCGGCACCATGGGGGACCTCCACGTCCAGCCGACGCGCGGCCCACGGCACTGTGGCGCCTTGTACCAGTAGCGAAAACAGCACCACGGCAAAGGTGACATCGAACAGCAGGCGCGACTCCGGAATACCCGCCATGACCGGAAACACGGCCAGCACGATGGGTACTGCGCCGCGCAGGCCGACCCAGGAGATATAGGCGATTTCGCGATTGGGAAAGTGGAACGGCTTCAGCGTCACGGCGACCACCAGCGGCCGTGCGATGAAGGTCAGAAACAGCGCGACAGCGAGCGCCTGCCAGAGATGTGCGACCAGATGCGAAGGTGTCACCAGCAGGCCCAGCAGCAGGAACATGCCGGCCTGCGCCAACCAGGCCATGCCGTCCATCACCTTCAGCACATGCGAGGTGGCGCGGGTGCGGCGGTTGCCGACGATCACCCCGGCTAGGTAGATGGCGAGGAAACCGCTGCCACCCAGCTGGTTCGTCGCGGCGAATACGGCCAGACCTCCGGAAATGATCAGTAGTGCGTAGAGCCCTTCAGCGAGGCGCACCCGCCGTAGCAGTTCAGCCAGCAATCGGCCGGAACCGAGACCGAGCGCCGTGCCGATGCCAAACTGCGTCACGAGCTGGAGCAGCACTCCGTCCCAGGTGGCAGCCGCGCTGCCGGCGATGATGCCTACCAGCACGGTAACCAGCAGGATGGCCATCGGATCATTGGCGCCGGATTCGATTTCCAGGGTTGCGCCGACGCGCTCGTTGAGCCGTACACCGCTGTGGCGCAAGAGATTGAAGACGGCGGCGGCATCGGTCGAACCGACGATGGATCCCATCAGCAGTCCATAGCGCCAATCCACGCCAAGCAGCCAGATGCAGAAGGCTCCCAGCAGCGCGGCAGTGGCGATCACACCCCAGGTGGCGAGTGCCGTCGCCGGCCAAAGCGCGACGCGAAAGGTGGAGATACGCGTGCGCAGGCCGCCATCGAGCAGAATGATCGCCAGCGCGAGATTGCCGACAAAAAACGAGGCGCCAAAATCGTCGAAGCGGATGCCGCCGGGACCGTCTTCACCGGCCAGCATGCCGACGACAAGAAAGATCAGCAGGAAGGGAAGCCCGAGGCGCGCCGAAAGCGTGCTGGCTAGCACACCGAGAAACAGCAGGACACCCGAAAGCAGCAGCAGGGTATTGACTTGTTCCACGTCAGAAGGCTCTTAGCGTTTGGGAAGGTAGGCGATATTGCATGGTGATAACGACGAAAATACTTTTAGCCAATGGTAGCCTATCTGCGCTACTGCTCTCGGGGGGCCGCACTGTCCATCTACCTGGATACGGAGGTGTCATTGCGACACGAGGATTGACACCTCTTACCGCCAGTAGACCGGACATTTGATCGCTTCAATTTTGTTTAACGGTGTTGGCCGCCTCTGCCCAGTCGAAGCAGTGTGGACGTCAATTTGCTCGTGGTAATCCGGACATTCAGCGGGGGCAGATGGTGCCTTGCCTGTAGAAATTGGAGACTGCCTTGACCGGCCTGCTTGTCGGCGCGCGTCGGGAAGTAGCCGACTGCTCTTATTCTGTACTTCTCCCGGCGAGAACCCTGTTCGCCATGTCCTGCACCGTGCTTGCCATGTGCATCGGCACCAGATCGATCGCCGGATGCGCCGTGGCGAAGACCCGAAACAGTTCATCGGCGAATCCCTGCCCGATGCTTTCCACGCCGGTGAAGTCAAGAATCACGGTCCTGAACTTCTCGAAGCGCGCGGTGAGTCGCTTCGCCTGCGAGCGGGACACCAGCTTCTCGCCTTCGTACTGTGCCAGCCGTACCGGAACGACTGTCTTGTCGAAGCTGAACTCATCGGGAGCCGCGAATTTGTAAAACACGTCGTTGGTGGTGCGTGTGCTGTCATTGGCCAGCTTCATGAACACGAAGGTTCCGGGAGCATCCTTGGGATGTTCCACCAGGAAATCCCGCGACCCGTCGTCGTGCAGGAAACGCAGGTTTGCCGAGAAAATGTTGAAGGAATCGAACATCTTCGACGCAAAGAAGATGCCCTCCCCGGTATGGTGCTTCGGGTCGGTCGTCAGCTTGCCCTTGGCGAGTTCCAGAATTGATTCCCGCGGGTCCGCAAGGCCGAGCGCCCGCTGGATCTTCAGGAAGATGCCCTCGCCGTCGTCGGCCACCCATCCCAATGTGTGCAGCGCCGTTTGCCGCATGGCGACGTGGATGCTCGGCGAGCCCGAGTGATCGATGGCATTGTTGATCATCTCGGTCATGCCGTAGTGCCAGATGTCGCGAACATTCTCGGGCAGGTCCTTTACCACCGGGGCGCCGATGGATCGCCAGACACGGTCCTCGGCCAGTCCTTCCCGGGGAAATGATTGCACGGCCTCCTGCTTGACGGCGGGTGAATATGCGCGAGCCTTGGTCACCCCGGAAGGAACCAGGTCGCCGTCCTTGACGAGTTGCATCAGGTGACGGTTGGCCGCCTGGCGCGAGATGTGGAATTCCGCCACCAATGCCGCGGCAATCTTCTTCCCGCCGTCCTCCGCCAGCAGCAGGGCGCGCTTGCGCAATGCCTGTTTATCAACCTTCATGGAAATTATTGTCAACCTTGTATATTTTATTGTCAACCACACGGTTGACAATAAATTCGCCCAGGCTGGCTTGCCGCCCTATTGCCGCTTGCCCCCTTGGCAAGCCTTCAGGGTGACGCGGTGTCCGCCGGCTCGCGGAACTGCATGGCATGCAGGCGCGTGTAGTGGCCGCCCAGGGCGATCAGCTCGGCATGGCTGCCGCGCTCGACGATCTTGCCGGCGTCCATCACCATGATGACGTCGGCCTTTTCGATGGTCGATAGCCGGTGCGCGATCACCAGCGTCGTGCGCCCCTTCATGACGCGATCCAGCGCCGCCTGGATGTGGCGTTCCGACTCTGTATCCAGCGCCGATGTCGCCTCGTCGAGGATCAGGATCGGCGCGTTCTTCAGCAGCGCACGGGCTATCGCCAGGCGCTGGCGCTGGCCGCCCGAGAGCAGCACGCCGTTTTCGCCGACCAGGGTGTCGAAACCCTGCGGCAGTTGCTCGATGAATTCTTTGGCAAACGCGGCCTCGGCCGCGCTTTCGACCGCGGTGCGCGGCGCGCCGGCGAGGTCGCCGTAGGCGATGTTGCTGGCCACTGTGTCGTTGAACAGGGTCACCTGCTGGGTCACCACGGCGACATGGCGGCGCAGGTTGCGCAGCGTGTAGTGTTCGACATCGATGCCGTCGATGAGGATCTGCCCTGCGGCATGATGGTAGAAACGCGGGATCAGGTTGGCGAGCGTGGTCTTGCCGCTGCCGGAGCGGCCGACCAGCGCCACCATCTGCCCCGGCTCGATGCCGAAGCTGATGTCGTCCAGCACCCGGCGCTCGCTGCCGGGATACGTGAAGGACAGATTGCGTACTTCAATTTTTCCGGCGACCCGTTCCCGTGTCACCGTCCCCGCATCGGTTTCGGGGCTTTCATCGAGTTGCTGGAAGATGCTTTCCGCCGCCGCGACGCCCTTCTGTATGGTCGAGCTGACTTCCGACAGCTGGCGTATCGGCTTGGGCAGCAGCCCGGCGGCGGTGATGTAGGCCACCAGGTCGCCCGGCGAGGAGTCGCCGCGCAGCCACAACACCAGGAAGAACAGCACGCCCATGGCGCTGAAGATCAGCAATTGCAGCAGGGGCGTGTAGATCGCCCCGGTGCGCGTCATGCGCAGCTGGCGGTCCATGTTGTTGCGGCTGGCGGCCAGGAAACGCTGCTGCTCGTAGGACTCGCCGCCGAAACTGCGCACCACGCGATGGCCGTGGATGGTTTCCGAGGCGACATGCGTCACGTCGCCCATCGCCACCTGGATCTTCATCGCCTGCTTGCGGAATTTGCGGCTGGCGGTCACCACCATCAGGCCGATCACCGGCAGGATGGCCACCATCACCAGCGTCAGCTTCCAGTTCGCCCAGAGCAGGTAGGCGAACAGGAAAGTCACCGTCAGCCCTTCGCGGATGACGACCTTGATGGCATCGGTGGCGGCGCCGGTCACCATCGTGACATTGAAGGTGATGCGCGAAATCAGGTGGCCGGAGTTGTTCTGGTCGAAATAGCGGTCGGGCAGGGTCAGCAGGCTGTTGAACAGGGCCATCCGCAAGTCATGCACGACCCCCATCGACACCCGCGCCAGAAAGAAGTTGCCGAGGTAGGAGCCGACGCCCTGCCACAGGGCGATCAGCACCACCAGCAGCGGCACGGCGTGCATCATCTGCAGGCCGCGCAGCAGGGGGATGTTGCCGAGCGTCGCGGCTTGCGGGTCGACCAGGCCATCGACGAAATACTTGAGCACCGCCGCCAGCATCGGCTGACCGGAAGCGAACAGGACATAACCGAGGATGCTGACGGCGAACAGCCCGGCATAGGGCCGGACGTAACCCAGCAGGCGGAAATAGACGGTCAGGCTGGAACTGGCGTGCGTGTCGGGAAGGGGCATGTGCAGGCCGCACGGCGTGAACGGTGCCGCATACTAGCATGGGCATGGTCTAGAATGCCCATCCCCGACCCGGAAACCACCCCGTGCAGACCCTTTCCCAGGATGCCTACCTCGCCTTGCGTGCCGATGCCACGGTGCTCGAACGCGACCTGCACGGCGACAAGGTGCTGCGTCTGGCGGACGGCAGCTACCTCAAGCTGTTCCGCCGCAAGCGGCTGATTTCGTCGGCGGCCTGGTATCCGTATGCGCAGCGCTTCGCCGACAACGCCCTGATACTCCAGGCGCGCGGCATCCCCTGCCCCGTGGTTGGCGCCACCTACCGCATCCCGGCCATCAAGCGCGATGCGGTGCGGTATGCCCCGCTGGAGGGCAAGTGCCTGCGCCAGATCATCCGTGACGGCGAGGACAGGTCCGGCTTGCGCTCGCTGCTCGGCCGCTTCGTCGCCCGACTCCATGCCGACGGCATCTACTTCCGCTCGCTCCACCTCGGCAACATCGTCCTCTCGCCCGTGGGCGCGCCGGGGCTGATCGACATCGCCGACCTGCGGGCGAGGCGCGGCCCGCTCTCCCCCTACCTGAGGCGCCGCAACATGCAGCAACTGCACAAGGATCCCGCCGACCATGCCTGGCTCGACGCCTCCAGCGAAGTCGAGGACGCCTACCGCGCCGCCGGCGGGCAGCAGGCATGAGTGGCGCAAGCGCCCCGGCGACGCCCGTCCGCCCGCCTTGCCCGGTCTGCGGCGCCGCGGCCGACTACGAATACAGCGGCCGCGACCTGATGTACGACCTGCGCCTGCGCTACGACTACTTCGCCTGCCCGGCCTGCGCCTGCGTGTTCCAGCATCCGATGCCGGACCTGGCGACGATCGCCACCTTCTATCCCGACGACTACATGGTGTTCGACGAGGAGAAGCGCACGCGCGAGGCCGGCCCGCTGCGCCGCGCCCTGCTGCGCCGCATGCGCGGCTACGCCCACCTCCCCGCTGCCCTGCCCTACCGCCTGCTGGCGGCCGTGCTGGCGCCCTTCCAGCAGCCGACGACGCCGGCCTGGGAAGGCGGCGGCCGGATGCTCGACGTCGGCTGCGGCAACGGCCGCTTCCTCAACAGCATGCGCGCCTTCGGCTGGACCGTCGAGGGCGTCGAGTTCAGCGCCGCCGGCGTCAGGTCGGCGCGCCTGAGCGGCCTCACGGTGCACCACGGCGACCTGGCCTCGGCCGGGTTTGCCGACGCCTGCTTCGACCTGGTCACGGCGCGGCACGTGATCGAGCACATCCCGGAGCCGCAGCCCTTCATGGCCGAGCTAGCGCGGATCCTGCGCCCCGGCGGCCGCCTGGTGATCGAGACGCCGCGCAGCGACGCGCTGGGCCGGCGCTGGTTCGACACCCGCTGGTATGCCAACGACGTGCCGCGCCACCTGGTGCTGTTCACCCCGGAAAACCTGGAACGGCTCGGCGCCGCGCATGGCCTGCGCAGGACCGCGCTATTGTCGGAGACGACGCCGAAGATCTTCCTCAACAGCCTCGATTATGTCATCGGCAACCGCGGCAAGCCGTCGAAGAAGATCGCCTGGCGGCGCTTCCTGGCGCGCGCCTACGTCCGCCTGGCGCAGCGGCGCGGACGCGGCGACACCATGCAGATGACCTTTGCCAAGCCGCTGGCGTGACGCGACGGATACTCTTCATCTCCAAGGGCGACGACTCGGCGTCGACCCGCTACCGGGCCCTGCAGTTCTTCCCGCTGCTGCGCGAGGCCGGCTACGCGGCCGACCATGCGACCGTCGCCGGCAGCCCGGCGACGTATCTCGGGGCGCTGCGCCGCGCGGCGGCGGCCGACATCGTCGTGGTCCTGCGCAAGACCTTCCCCGGCCCGCTGCTCTGGCTGCTGCGGCGCGCGTCGCGCCGGCTGCTGTTCGATTTCGACGATGCCATCTTCTGCAACAGCGACGGCACACCGTCGGCGACGCGCATGCGCCGCTTCGCCACGATGGCGTCCGCCTGCGACCATCTGCTGGCCGGCAACGGCTTCCTCGCCGCAGCGGCGGCGCGCCACAACCCGGCGCTGACCGTGGTGCCGACCTGCATCGACGCCAGCCGCTATGCCGGCGACCACCCGAAGCCCCGGGACAGTATCGACCTGGTCTGGATCGGCAGCCGTTCGACGCGCAAGTACCTGGTCGAGGCGCTGCCCGCGCTGCGCCTGGCCGCGGCCCGGGTGCCGCGCCTGCGGCTGAAGATCATCGCCGACTTCGACCTGCCCGGCGCCGGCCTGACCACCCTCGCCATCCCCTGGAGCGCGGCGACCGAGGCGCGCGAGCTGGGCGCCGCGCACATCGGCATCGCCCCGATGCGCGACGACGACTGGAGCCGCGGCAAGTGCGCGCTGAAGGTGCTGCAATGCATGGCCGCCGGCCTGCCGGTGGTGTCTTCGGCTGCCGGGGCCAACGCCGAGATCGTGCTGACGGGCGAGACGGGCTACCTGGTCGGCGACGATGCGGCCTGGGCCGCGCGCATCGCCGAGCTCGCCGGCGACGCGGCCTTGCGCGAACGCCTGGGCGCCGCCGGACGCCGTCGCGCCAGCGCCGACTATTCGCTGGCGGCCGGCTTCGCGCGCCTGGCCGGCGTGTTCGCCGCCCTGTCCTGAGCACGGGCGGCCAGCGGCCGGGCAACGATCACCGCGTCGCCGTTGGGATGGGCGAAGCGGGCGACCACGACCAGGTTCAGTTCCCGCAGCAATGGCTCGACAGCGGGCTCCTTGCGCGATACCTCGAGCACCACCAGGTCGTACTTATCCTCGTCGAGCCCCGGCGCCAGACCTGAACGATCCTCCGGCAACGAACGTGCCGTGAAACGCCAGCCGGCGTAATAAGCGGCGCGCGGGCTTTCGACATAAACCCGGGGCGAGTCGCTGGCGTTCCTGGCCAGCCAATTGCCCGCCTCGATGAAATGATGCTTTGGCTGACCGAAAGATATGACATTCCCGACCATAACCAGCAGGGCCAGCAGCACCATGGGAATCTTCCAGGCGGGGAACCGCTGCATCAGCCGCCAATATCCGTAGCCCGTCAAAGGTGCCGCAAACGCCAGGAGCAAACCCGTGTGGCGCCCGGAAATGTACTGCAGATCGAGCGCATGAATACAGAGCACCAGAAAATACGCCAGAAAGGCCCAGGCAAACAGCCGGCTTCTGCCAAGCGCCGCACGCAAGGTCTGGCCGCGAAAGGCATACAGCAGGGGCAGGATGAAGATACCCGCCTTGCCGACGAACTTGAGCGGAACAATGGCCAGCGAGCCGAAGAATAGAACGGTGCGCGCCTGATCCCGGGCGTAATCAATGAAAGCGGGCGCCATGGCCACGGCCTTGGCATCGAACCGTTCCACATTGAAGCGACTGAAGTCTCTTGCCAGGCGACCGGAGCCGAACTGGCCGGCGACATGGAGCGCAAGCAGTGTCGCCAATCCGATCAGCGGTAAGCCCCCGATCATGACCAGACGGCGCCAGCGCTCGCCGGCCGGCGCCTCGAACGCCTGCCAGAGGATCAATGCAGGGAAAAAAGCGAGCGCCTCGGTGCGAAACAAGGCAGCGGCGACGAGCGACAGTTGGGCCGCCAGCGCCGGCAGCCAACGCGGCCGGTCCGCCCAGCGCAATGCCAGCCAGAACGACAGCATGACGAAGAACCAGGCACCGTATTCGCGCAACATCTCATTCCGATAGGCGTTGAAACCCGGCAGCGCCAGCAGGATCAGGGCAACCGGCCAGACTGCCTCGGCGAACAGTCGACCGGCGCAGGCCACCAGCAGGGCGCATGCTCCGGCCAGGAACAGTGCGTTGAGGATGTGGCCGCTGGCTTCCAGTCCCAGTCCGGTCACCTGGGACACCACCGCCATCAGGATCGACAGGAATGGCCAATGAAAGGTTGCGTACGCCGCAGCGAAGCCACCTTCCAGAAAGCTTCTTGCAATCTCGACATAGAACATGCCATCGCGATTGATCGTGCCCCGTTGGACGGCAACCAGCGAAAGCAGCAGGCTGCCGAGAAAAACCGTGGCACGGGGGCCGAGTGCCTCAAGTCCGGCCATCGCGCGCGACAGATACTTCTGCACGTGCCGGTTCCTCAAACGTCCGGGCGCGCCGCCGGCGCGGTACCGATCATCTCGATGCAGGTCGGCGGCATCAGGTAGCGATGCCGCGTCAGCCAGGCGATCAGGCCCAGCGCACCGAGCAGGGACAGCAGGCCGGCGCCGAGGCCGCGCAGGAAGCGTCCCCTCTCGCGCTGCCAGCTTGCGGAAATCCGGATGCGCGCGAGGTCTTCATCGACGGGCTGGATGTCCCCGACCACGTCGGTGCTGGTGCGGGCCTCCGCCATGTCGAAGGCCAGACCGGGGAACAGCTTCTTCACGCCCTCGGGGGTGAAGCGCCAGTAGTCGGAAGGATAGCCGTGGAACTTCCAGGCATAGGGCACGGAAACATACAGCGTGCCGCCGGGCGCCAGCAGCCGCGTGATGTTGTCGGCCATGAGGAAGGGCTGGGCGCAATGCTCCATCACGCTGAGGCAGAACACGGTGCCGAAGCGACGGCCGGCCAGGGCCGCATCGATTTCATCGAACGGCCGGGTCAGGTCGAGCACCCGATCGACACCCTTGCCCTCCGCCATGTCGATGCCGACATAGGTCTCGCCGGGAAACATGGCGCGCAGGTTGACCGTCGAGCCGTAGTCCTTGGCGCCGATTTCCAGGAAGGGCCCGTGGAACCTGGCCTTGTGTTTCCTGATGAACAGTTCGTGGTTCTTGAAACCCATTTCGTCACACCGCCTTCGCTAAATTGCCCTTGACCACCAGCACGTCTTCCATGATCAGATACTCCAGGTCCGAGCCGAAAAACATGTTCAGGGCATCGGCCGGCGAGCAGATCATCGGTTCGCCGCGGCGGTTGAGCGAGGTGTTGAGCACGACGCCGTTGCCGGTAAGCTTTTCCAGCTCCAGCATCAGGTCGTAGTAGCGCGGGTTGTGCTCGCGCCTGAGCACCTGGGCGCGCGAGGTGCCGTCCTCGTGCACGACTTCCGGCACGCGGGCTTTCCATTCCGCGGCGACCTCGAAGGTGAAGGTCATGAAGGGTGCAGAATGATCCGACTGCAGCATCTGCGGCCCCACCGTGTCGAGCATCGAGGGGCAGAAGGGGCGCCAGCGTTCGCGGAACTTGATCTGCGCGTTGATGCGGTCGGCGACGCCGGCCACGCTCGGGCAGCCGAGGATGGAACGGCCGCCGAGGGCGCGCGGGCCGAACTCCATGCGGCCCTGGAACCAGGCCACCGGGTTGCCGTCGGCGAGGATCCGGGCCACCCGCTGCGGCACCGCCGTCTCGCCAGCGCCGACTTTTTCCCAGCGGGGTTTTTCCGGGTGCGCCTCGCAGGCGGCGATGACTTCTTCATTGCTGTAGCGCGGGCCGAGATAGACGTGTTCCATCTTCTCCACTGGCACGCCGCGCTGCACCGAGACATAGGAGGCGGCGCCGATGGCGGTTCCGGAATCGCCCGAGGCGGGCTGGACGAAGAGCTCCTTCACTTTGGGCCGGGCGATGATCTTCTGGTTGAGCTTGACGTTGAGCGCGCCGCCGCCGGCGAAGGCCAGCTTGCCGGTCTCGCGCAGGATGTCGCCGAGGTAATAATCCATCATCTGCAGCGACAGGTCCTCGAACAGCTTTTGCATGCTCGCCGCGTAGTGGATGTAGGGATCGTCGGCGATGTCGCCGGCGCGCATCGGACCGAGCCATTCGATCAGCCTGGGCGAGAAGTAGTAGCCCTTGCCGGCTTCCTTGTAGCGGCGCAGGCCGATCACGTTGGCGTAGTCGGTATTGACCACCAGTTCGCCATCCTCGAATTTCGCCAGGCGCGAGAAGTCGTAGCGCGTCGCGTCGCCGTAGGGCGCCATGCCCATGACCTTGTATTCGCCGTCGAGCATCTCGAAGCCGAGGTACTCGGTAATCGCGCCGTAGAGGCCGCCAAGCGAATCCGGGTCGAAGAATTCCTTGATCTTGTGGATGCGGCCGTTCTCGCCGTAGCCGAAAAAGGTGGTGGCGTACTCGCCCTTGCCGTCGATGCCGAGGATCGCGGTTTTTTCGCAGAATCCCGAGCAGTGGTAGGCGCTGGAAGCGTGGCTCAGGTGGTGCTCGACGGGCACGATCTCGGTCCTGGCGAGGTCGAAGCCGAGCTCGCGCAGGCAGCCCTCGATACGCTTGCGGTAGCGGTGGTAGCGCCGGTTGCCGGCGAAGATGGCGTCCAGTCCGCGATCGGGGGCGTACCAGTAGCGCCTGGCGTAATGCCAGCGCGCCGGTCCGAAGATGCTGATCGGCGCGAAGGGGATCGCCACCGCATCGACGTCGTCCGGCTTGATGCCGGCGAAGTCGAGGCAGAACTTCGCCGCCTCGAAAGGCATGCGCCCCTTGGCGTGCTTGTCGCGCAGGAAGCGCTCTTCCTCGGCGGCCGCCACCAGCTTGCCGTCGATGTAGAGCGCTGCGGAAGGGTCATGCGAGACTGCGCCGGACAGTCCGAGGATGGTCAATGCCACTGATCGGTTCTCGGTAAAAGCCGCGAGTATACAGGCAGCGGGCCTTAAGTCCTGCTTAATCCTGGTGGCGCAGGATGCGGTTTTCGGGAGCGCCCACGATGCCTGCCCTTGCCGCCATCAACCGCTATTTCCTGCTGACCTGGCTGGGCCTGATCGCCCATGTCAGCCGCTTCACCTCACGCGAGCAGTATGGCGATCCGATCACCGCCCTGTGGACGCTGGCGACGACGGCAAGCTACGCGATGATCTACCTGCTGCCGGCGCTCGCCGGCGGTTACCTGGCCTGGGGCCTGCTGCGCCGTGCACCCGGACTGCGTCGCGGCCGCCTGTTCCTGGCGCTGCCGATGGTCGTCCTCCCCGGGGTGGTGCACGTGGCCCTGTTCGCCGACCGCCTGATCCACGACATGTACGGTTTCCACATCAACGGCTTCGTGGTCGACCTGGTAATGACGCCGGGCGGCATCGCCTCGCTCGGCGCCGGCACCAGCACCCAGCTCACGGCAGGCCTGATCGTCGCGGCCCTGCTGGCGCTCCAGGGCCTGCTCTATTGCTGGCTGGTGGCCCGTGGCGCCGCCGCGTCCCGACCGCTGCCGCGCCTGCTGCGCTGGCGCTGGCTGGTACCGGCCCTGCTCGCCCTGAGCATGGGTGAGCGCCTCGCCTATGGCTACAGTTCAGCCGTCAATTACCAGCCCATCCTGTTCGCCAGCGAACACTATCCGCTCTACCTGCCGCTGACCTTCCGCAAGCTGGCGGCGCGGCTGGGCATAGTCGAGGCGGAAAATCCCTCCGGCGGCATGCATGTCAAGGACAGCACGCTCGACTATCCGCTGGCGCCGCTGGACATCGATGCCTCCGTGCGGCCGCCGAACATCGTCTGGCTGGTGGCCGAATCGCTGCGCTACGACATGCTCGATCCCAAGATCATGCCGCAGTTGTGGGACTTCTCGCAGCAGGCACTGCGCCTGGAGCAGCACTACAGCGGCGGCAACCTGACCCAGATGGGCGTCTTCTCGATGTTCTA
>CAZGQB010000019.1:0-15591 GCA_964527055.1 uncultured Sulfuritalea sp. | reverse complement strand
CGCTCGCTCCGGGTGTAGTTCCAGGATATGCCGGCCGCGAGGTTCTTGTAGTCTGTTTGCGTGCCGGCATCATAGCTGACCATCTTGTAGTCGCCATCGACGGTCAGCGTGCTTCGATCGGAGACAGCAGACCGCCAAAGCCCTTTTATAGAGCCGGTTTTTTGCGTACTGTCCGGAGTGATACCGCCGGTATTTTCCAATTCGGCAGCCCGGGACGAGACCTCCTGGTAGGTTGCAGTCAGACCGAATTCGCCGGTTTGGGTAAGGCGCCGCCATCCGGCCAGCAGATTGGGATCTTCGCGATCGACGCTGATATTCTGGTCGGACGATCGCTCGACCCTCAGGCCCAGTCCGGCCTTGAACTCGTCGAGCCCATAGGTGCCGACCAGGGTGTAGGCCGGCACGACAATCAGACGTGACACGCTCTGTTTGTTTGTCGTGGCAAGAGAAGGATTGGAATCATGTTCAAGCGTTGCTGGCAAGGAGATGGATTGCTCCCATTCACCCGCCAAAACCGGGAAACTGCAGCATGCCCAGCCTACCGCCAGCAACAAGAGCCGTATCCGGCAGCACGCATTCAACCGGAAGGCTCCTGCCATGTCAGGGAACGATAAGGGTATCGCCTGCCTTGAGCAGCAGATTGGTGGTCATATCGCGACCGGAAATCAGGTCCTTGTAGGCGACCTGCAAAATTTCCTGTGCGTTACCCTTGCTGCGCACGACCTTGATGGCGCCTTCGTCGGCGAACTTGTCCAGCCCTCCGGCCATGCTCAGTGCCTGCAAGACCGTGGTAGGTCCGGCCATCACGACGGGGCCCGGCTTGGGTACTTTGCCCAGCACATAGGCGCGGTTACCCTCGATGCTGGAAATGACCACGGTGACATTCGGATCAGGCAGGAAGTCCTTCAGCTTGGCGGCGATGCGTTTTGCCACCTCGGGCGCATCGGCCCCGCCGACTTCGATACGGCCGGCCAGCGGCAGGGTTACGCTGCCGTCGGGCAGGACGCGGACTTCCTTCTGCAACGCATCTTCGCGCCAGACGGAAACCAGGATGGTATCGCCCGGATTCAACTGATATGCAGGGGACGCAGCGACTGCAGTACCCGAAACCAGTAACAGGCTAACAAGCCAGACGAATCGGAACATCGTAACCCCCTGAATTATTGGACGCAGCCAAATTATCGCCCATAAAAAAAGGGGGAGCAAGCGCTCCCCCCTTCGATGATGCGTGGAATAACTGCTTAGACAGCGGCCATTTCAGAATTGCCGGCCTTCTGCTTGCGACGCAGGGCGCCGAGGCCCAGCAGGGCGGAACCGAACAACCAGGCGGCGGCCGGCAGCGGAACGGCGGAAATCTGGCTGGTTGAACCCTCAGCGATGCCCAGACCACTCGACACCATCTTCAGGACATACTGGGTTCCAAGCATTGATGCCGCCAGCAATGTCGTGTGCGACTGGGTCGGGGTACCCAGGATATCGACGAATGACCAACTATCGACCGCCGCACCTATGGCGATGCCTGCCGTCGGGTCAGTGTCAAGGAAGATGTCATAAGACACCGTTTGCACTTCCGGAGTGGTATCGACCAGCGTGATCACGGTAGAAACGGGTCCTGAGCCCGTGACAACGAGTTCGTAGAAGTTCGGATTCAACCCGGGTGCAAGATTAGTTGTTCCCACTTGAACCGGAGTCATCCCGGTAAAGACGGGGACCGATACAGCGAAAGCCTGGCTGGAAGCAAGAGCAAGAACGCCTACTGCCAGTGCGGCACGAAGTGAAGATTTCATGATTTATCTCCTAAAAAAACATTGAACCACTAAAAAAGCGCCGCAGGCGCTCAAACCTTACGTCTATTAGACACTACCATGAAGCCAAAAAGAGCGGAACCGAACAACCAGGCCGCCGCGGGCAGCGGTACGGCGGAAGGGGTTACATAAGTTTCAGACTGTCCATCAGGCAGCGCGCGAAGATGGACACCGACCCGGAAAGCGCCGCTATCCATTGCACTGACCAAATTACTGAAGGAGGTGTTGCTGTTTGCCCAAAACCCGAGGAAACTGATCCATTCGCCTGAAGCATCCACTCCGTTCGTTACAGCACCTTTCACGCTGTTTGCATCATCTGCAACGAACCCAATCGTCTGCCCGCCCGGCAGATTAGGGGGCGCGCCGGTGCTCTTGAATTTCACACCACTGCTTTGCCCTGATATCCCGATCGGATCAATGAACATGCGCGGCGTCAGGTCATCGAAATAAATGGCCGCTATCGACGACCGGATACCCACGTCGTTAAAGAAGGTGAAGGATGCGCCGCCGATAACCTCCGCCACCTCTACCCGCAACTGGTTGCTGAAATCAAGGGCGGAGTTATTTTCGACCACAGTGAAATTGTAGGTCGCTGCCATCGCCGGCTGCAAGGCAATGGCGGCAACGGCGGCCAAGGCGATGAGTGCAGACTTGATGGTTTGACGGGCTTTCACTGCGTACTCCTTTGCGTATGTGCGGATATTAGTAAAGCAAAACAATTCCCACAATGGCCCGTTCGGACTAATACGGCTATCCCTGCCGCCGAAAGCCAGGCACGACATGCGCAAAGCCAACACATACTCACCACAATACATTGTTTAATAAGTACTTTTTTCAGCGGCGTACTCGTGGATTGCACGACATCCAGGCGATGGTCCGATCGGACTACTACCGAAAAAGAACGGAACCAGAAGCGGCCAGGGGTGGCGGGCACAAACCGCGTACCGCGCACGGGGTAAAGCGCCTTGTGCCTTGCTTAATAAGCGTTTTTTCCGGTAAAGACCGTGGTGGTGCGCAGCAGGATCGAGAGGTCGAGCGCGAGCGACCAGTTGTTGATGTACTCGATATCCGATTCGACGCGCTGGATCATCTGCTCTATGTCCCGTGTTTCGCCCCGGTAGCCGCGAACCTGGGCCAGCCCGGTGATGCCGGGCTTGATGTTGTGGCGGGCGAAGTAGTCGGCAATGCGACGCGAGTATTCCTCGTCGTGCTGGATGGCGTGCGGCCGCGGCCCGACCAGGGACATGTCGCCCATCAGCACGTTGAAAACCTGGGGCAGCTCATCGAGGCTGGTACGGCGGATGAAGGCGCCGACGCGGGTGACGCGCGGGTCGTTCTTCTGCGCCTGCACGACGACGCCGTTTTCTGGCTGATGCACGTGCATGCTGCGGAATTTCCAGATGCGGAAAATCTTGCCGTTCCAGCCCATCCGTTGCTGGCGAAAGAATACCGGCCCCGGGCTGTCCAGCTTGATGGCGATGGCCACCGCCAGCAGGATCGGCGAGACCAGAATCAAGATGAGCGCCGAGAGAACGAAGTCTTCGAGGCTCTTGATCAGCAGGCGAGTGCCGGTGAGCGGCGTTTCGGACAGGGTGATGACGGGAATCCCGGCAATTTCGCGCACGCTGTGATTGACCAGGCGCAGCGAAAAGATATCGGGTATCCAATGCACGGTGATGTGCTTGTCGAGCAGCTTGAAGTAGAGCTCTTCGATCACCTCGGCGGTGTCCAGCGGGGTGACGAAATAAACGGTACGCACTTCGTTGCGATCCATGAGTTCTTCGAGCGTGTTGATGTCGCCCAACAACGGCGGATACTTGCCGGGTTCGCCGGTCCGCTCGGGTGCAGCGGCGGCTTCGCCGGGCTTGATCTGCACGCAGCCGACCACGCGGGTGTCGAGCCATGGGTTGGATGAAATTTTCTGGTAGAGGAAGTTGGCAAGCCGGCCGGTGCCGACGATCAGGGCGTTTTCTGGCTTGTGGGCATGCTTGAGGATGGTGCCCTGCAGCGCGCGCATGAGCAGGTGGAGCAGCAGCTGCGAGATGTAGCCGGCAAGAAAGAGCTGGCCCACCAGCAGGCGCGAGTATTGTTCGCTTTGCTTGGTGAGGAAGGCCATGATGAAGAGGAAGGCGAACGTGGCGGTCCAGGCCTTGAACAGCATGTAGACCTTGCGGGTAAAGTTGGCATTGCTGCGATAGATGGCGTAGTGGTCGTAGATGACCGCCAGCGCCCCCATCAGCAGCAGGATCATGATGGTGTATTCGGCGGTGAGTTCGCCGATGTGGTAATCGACCAGCCAATAAGCCACACCGAGTACGGCCAGACCGTCCAGGCCGGCCTGGATGGTGTTGCTGATGCTGCTGCGACGCTGGAGGACGGAGCGCCCTGCTCCGGGGGTCAGAAACATGTCAAGCCTCAGAAGGGTGCGACCGGGCCGGGCTCAGGTGCCGGGCCACTGAGGATCTGATGTGGATGCATGCCGGCATTTTATCGGACTACGGCCGATTGCGGCCGACACGACGGCGATTTCGCGGTGTGTGGCGGCCCTCAGGCGGACCGCCCGTATTACTTCCCGTGGGCTTGCACGGCCGGCGTTTCGCAGGCCTTGGGCGGGTGTTCCTTCATTACGCTGTGGTAATTCGACAGCAGCAGATTGCCCGTGGTGCGCAGGCGGCCGACGAGGATCTGCATCAGCTTGATCAGGAACTTGTTGGCGAGGCGCGGGTGCCGGAGCAGCATTTCATTGAGGTCGTGACGGGTAAAGACCGCGAAATCGGTCGGCTCGGTCGCTATGCAGCTGGCAAAGCGGCGCTCGCCGTCGATCAGCGACATCTCACCCAGCGAAGAACCGCGCGATACACTGGCAATGGTGACCACTTCGCCTTCCGGACTCAACTTGCGCACATCGACACTGCCGCTCAGGACAATAAGCGCATAGTCGCCGTCGTCGCCTTCCGCCAGAAGCTTGCCGTCGCGCGGGGCGGCAAAGCAGTGCATGAACTGGCAGAGCGCCGCAATTTCGTTCTTGCTGAAGCGATCGAACAACGGCGCGAACCCGATCGCGTCATATACGTCGTCGGTGTACGCACTTGCCGCTCCGAGATATTCGAAGTTCGAGTAGATATCCGGGCAAGGGGTTGCGCTCATTATTGGGCGGGACTGTCAGCTTATAACGCGAAAGGGTTCAATCGAAGCGAGGCTATCACCTGAGATTATTCGGGCACAGGACGTAATTCACGAATCGGTCACAGTTATCGGTCACCATTGTTACCGTCGGCAAGTTGCCCCTGTCGTTTGGCGCCTCGAGAGGCGCCGGACAACCCGGCAGCATCGATTTCAGGTTCTCCTCTTTCTGTGAATACCGTGTTCAACGTAGCTTGAGCATAAAACGGACTTGTCAAGTTGCGCAATAGCCCGAAAGGCTAACGACAAAGGGGAAAACCCCCAAAAAAAACCACTCAGCTCTCCTGAACATGTTGCTAAAATGATTTGGCTGAATTTCCCCTGATCAGCCTGCGCCCAGGCACTCTCCATGCCGGAGACTTCAAATTTTCAAGTGCTGTTGATTGACCGTCTCGCGCGCCAACCGCCTAATGACCTTTCTTTCGACACTTTCCCAGGCCGAAATGGCCAGTTTCCTGAAGGTCATTCAGGATTCGCTGGCCATCCGCCGGCACCAGGAGCTTTTCAACTGGCTGCAAGACGACGTCCAGCACTTCATTCCGCACGACATCCTGCTGACGGCTTGGGGGGATTTTTCCCTGGGCCTCATCCACATCGATATCGTGTCCTATTTCTCGGGCGTTCGAACCGCGGAAGTGAACAAGCTGCAGCTGATGCCGGCTCTTCAGGATATTTTTCAGCGCTGGGAAACATCGAACCGCGGCGCCATCCAGTTCTCCCTTGTCGAAGAAAACGGCCTCCAGCACTTCAGGCATCTGGACGGCCTGTTCGGATCGGCAGTTGCATTGATGCGATCCGCGATGGCACACGGAATAAAGGATGAGCGTGGAAGGCACGATTGCCTCTACGTCGCGCTCAGCGCCAACCGGCAGACCACAAGCGGGGCGCTGAGCGCATTCGGACTTCTGCTCCCCTACATGGATGCCGCATTGAGGCAGATCGCGCACCTACCGGTCCAATACCCGGACATCCCCGAGATCAAGGCCGATATCGAGGGAAGCAATGACGGCCACGGTGGAGGAACCTACGGGGACCTTCCGGGCAATCTCTCGGATCGGGAGATAGAGATCATGCGCTGGGTCTGCCAAGGCAAGACAAATGGCGAAATCGCACAGATCATTGATATCAGCTTCTTCACCGTCAAGAACCACCTGCAACGGATATTCCGCAAGCTCGACGTTCTGAACCGCGCCCAGGCGGTATCCAAGATCAAGAACTGGCTCGAGAGCGGCCAGATGGTCAAATGAATATTACGGGGCCGCGCATCAGGTTGTCCGCGGCTTCGGATGCCGCCGCCAGTTGCCGGCGCTGCTGCTCCAGTCGCTCTTGCATCAGGCGTTTCTGCTCGATCGAATAGAGCAGCAGCGCATAGCTGATGGCAGCGACGCTGATGAAGTTGAGGGTGAAGAAAAGAAGGCTCGTCCGTAGCGATGCAATCACCGACTTCTGCAGTAACGCCAGATCCATCAGATAGTAATCCACCGCCCCCGAGAGGGCGGCCAGCACCACCCAGGCGATGAACCAGCCGAGGGACTGGCGTGCGCCGATGCAGAGAATGGCTCCGATCGGCCCCAGCAGTCCCCAGAGGATGATCCCGCTCGAGGTAATGAGATTGCCGCTCATCCACTGCGCCACGAAAGGCAGGAACAGGAGCAGGCCCAGCTGCGAAACGCGGAAAAAATCAAATCGGCGCGTGCCGATGAAAATGATCATGTTGCCGGCCAGCAGCAGCAGGAACAGCATCGGCACGTTCATCGAAAAAGCCGAACCCAGCAGCCAGTAAAGGCCCGCCCACAGCATCATCGAAACACAGACCAGACCCGTTGCCAGCATCAACAACGATTTGTTCAGGCGCATCTCGTCGCTATCGGACGGTTCAATGCCTGCGGTACGCAAGCGTTCCGCAAACGTGGGGGGGTTCGCCGGGAGAACTTGATCTGTCATGGTCTTGCAGAAGCCGATACGGTACCGATATGCGCAACGAACATTCGGTGGATTCTACGCCGCTTCGTTTATAGCGGCCAAGGCATCGCGCGTCAACAGGCAGGGAATGGCCGGCCCCTGCAGCGGGGTGCCGGAAATGACCGCCTGAGCCCCGGTGTTACTCGAACTTGACCAGCAGGTTCAGGGAGAACAGCCCCGCCTCGTTTTCGCCCCCCGGATCTTCCTTGCCGAGTTTGCGGTACAGCTCGAATTCACCACGCGCGGCCATTGTCTTGCTGATTTCGTACTCAGCGCCGGCACCGTATTTCCAGTTGAATTCTCTTTCCTTGTAACTCGACGCCGTACCGGGCGCGAGGCTGACCGCCCCGCTCGTCGATAACCGCTTCCGGTTCTCGGAATATATCTGGCCCACCTTGCCGATCAGTGAAATCCCGTTGCCGACCGGCACCCTGCCCACGACATCGACGAACCACCCGGAATTCTTCGAATCGATCGAGATACTACCGGTGCCGGGTGCCGTCATGGTCCGCTTGGCGCTGGTCTTTCCGAGGTCGACATAGCCGCCTTCGACCGCCCAATTCGGATGCAGCCGATATCCTGCGAACATCTTGGCGCCGATATCGCTTTCGTCTCGGGACAATGAGGTTGCGGTGGCGCCGGTAATACCCAGGGGGTTCTTGCCGAGGCGCGCCTTTGCGTAACCAACGCCGATGCCGCCGTAGTACGGCTCCTGTGCTGCAGCTGCGGAGAACACCCCGACCGCCACCATCAGCACCAGGCCTTGCATGGCATTCAGGATCAGTCGCATTTTCTGCCTCCAGGTTTTGCTGCCTTGACCTCGCGACCAATGACGCATCGCGCATCGGACAATGACGGCTCGCAAGCAACAACGGCTCTACAACGGTTGAGGCGACGGGCTGATCTGCCGCAATGCGCCTTTTTTTTCAAGGCTAGTTAATAAAAAAATAAAAGTCAATCAAAATAATACATTGCGTCCTTAACCTGACAAATTGCGTTAGATATAAGGCACAGATGGCCAAAATCAGGAGTTTGCGCGGAATCAGCGTCATTCTTGCGGGTCAAGTATCAACGATGGATGCCCGAGACGGATTGTCGGCCATGACGGACGGTTCAACCACATCGGGTTCACTTCGACCGTGCAATCGCGAAGTCGATGTATGATTGCCGTCAGTGCCCCCGACGCAGGAGAGAACTTCCGGGGTCGCCCGGTGGCAACCCGAGACGCATGTTCCGCAACCCAGTTCAGGGAGTAACGATCATGAAACTAGTTCATGTGGCAAAGATGATGACCCTGTCGTCCCTGTTTTTTTTGGCAGGTGCGGTGTGGGCGGCGAGTTCGGGATCCATCGACCAGTTGTCGGGAACCGTGACTGTCACCGACGCAAACAAGGTATCCAGAAAGGCCGGCCCGAAGGAGCAGATCCAGTCCGGCGATACGGTCACCACCGAAGCCAAGAGCGAAGTGGTCATCAAGCTTGCCGACGAGTCGGTGGTTGCCCTGCGTCCGAATACGCAATTCACCGTGACGGAATTCAAGTACGAAAAGAAACCGACGGATACCACCCGGTTTTCGCTGCTGAGAGGTGCCGCCCGCTTCTTGACCGGTCTGGTAGGACGGGCCTCGCCAGACAGAGTCCGCGTATCGGCTTCGACGGCAACGATCGGCATTCGCGGCACCGACTTCGAGGTCGTGGTTGCGCCTGTCGATCAGCCCGACATGCGTGCCGGCGTTTATGACTATGTGCACGATGGCGCAACCAACATCCAGCTCGCCTCCGGTCCCGCCCTCGACGTGGAAAAGTCGCAAACCGCGTTTGCGCCGGACAAGCCGAAGCCGGGCGAACCGGCTTTGTACATCCTCGATACGACGCCGATCTTCCTGCAACAGGGCGGCGGTTTCGACGGACTTATGCAGTCGATAACTAGTCAGCCGATCAACGTGATTCAGCAGATGCCGATGTTCCGCTGATTCCTGAAGCGGCGGCTAGGGCACGAGGCAGGATTCGCGGCGCAGTTCAGGCCAATCGTCGCCCCAGCAGCACTGGTGGTCGTACTGCGGTTTGTCGATCACCTGCGCCTGCGGCACCTGCGACAGATAGCCCTGCGCCGTTGACGGCGGCACGACCATGTCCTTGCCGCCGCGAAAATGTGTCTGCCTGACGGAGACCAGTTTTTTCGCGAAGTCGGCCGGATTCAGCGAATAGTCGAGCGGCGAGACCTTCAAGGCATCGGTCCAGGCCCTGGTGTCGAGTGGTGCCGCGACGGTCACCACGCAACTCACATCCCTGCGCCGGGCGGCGACCAGCGCCGCCATGGCCCCTCCCCCCGAATATCCGACCAGATTGACACTGGCGGCACCGGTGCTTTGCTTGAGCCGGCTTACCGCACGATCCATGGCTGCGACGGCATCCTCGCTGAAGCGGGCACGCATCCACAGCGCCGGATCGCAGCCGGCCAAGACCTCCGGTTCCAGATACTGGCAGGGCCGTCCAAGATAGGCGACGGCCCCCGAACGATCGGCGATTGCCATGTCCAGCACCATGGGTTTGAGCGGCGTGGGATCGGCCGGAGGCTCGTCCGGCATACGCCAGGGCGCACCGTCGCTTTCGAGGTAGATCGTAAGCCTTGAATCCTGGCCGCCGTCGCGGCCGGTATTCCTGAGAAACGCTCGCAGACGCTTGTCGGCAAGCTCGACCGGAGAAAATCCCGCAGCCGCCGCGGCGGTCCGGACGCGCTCGGCCGGATGCTGAAGCAGCGCACAAGCGGCCAATAGAAAAACTGCCGAACCGGGAAGAACCCAATTCGGCAGTTTCATGTGCTGCGGGTCGCCGGCGGGAAACTGCCGGCTGACTATTGCTTAGAAGCGCGTTCCGAAATTCAGCATCCACTGATCGTTCTTGACCTCGTCGCGGCTGAACTCGCTGGAGTACTGAAGACCGCCATAGAAACCGTTGGGAACGCTGAACCGGATGCCGATGGTGCCCTGCATGCCATCGCGGTCGTTGTCCGCCTTCACCCCGCCTATAGGAGCCTGGTCGGGTTCCTTGAAGTCGTAGATGTAGCTCAAGCCGGCGTACGGCACAAACATTCCCATGTTGTAGGCTGCCTGGCCACCGATGCGAGCCTGGGAAACCTCAACCTTGCCACTAGGAACAAAAGTTCCGTTCGACAAGGTGTAGGAACCGAGCCTGTCCTTGACGTAGATATAGCCGCCACGCCCGGTCAGCATCCACTTGTTGTCTGCGCCGAACAACTGGCGATAGCTCAGGCCACCGACGAAGGTGGAACGGTCGTCATCCATTTCGCCCTTCGTGCCGAAGACCTTGGTAGTGACTTCGGTCTTGCCCCAGCCCGCGGAAAGATCGGCCGTCCAGTTCTTGTTGAGCGGAATGCCTGCGTAGACCGTATAGGTCGTTCCATCCCCATCCATCGTGCCGCCTGCCGCGCCAAAACTGGTGCCTTTGAGCTTGATGTCGGACCTATCAACAGCGATCGCCAGGCCGATGACGATATTACTCTTCAGCGTGTAGTCCACGCCGGCGAGGTAAACATCCACATCGCCGTCCGACTTGAGCGGGGCGTACTCATAGGCGATATCGTTGCGGGAGTAACCGAACCATGCGTTCCAGGCCTTGCCTCCGGGAGCACCCGCAGCACCCGTGCCACCCTGGCCCGGCAGTGCGAAGCGCGTGATGCCTGCAGGCAGCGCCGCGAAGCCGGGGCCGCCGGCACCACCGCCGACAATCCCGGCCACCGTATTGCCGATCGTGGTCGCCGTGTTCACGCCGGTAGTGGTGATGACGCCCTTGACGAAGTCCGTGTTGTTGTTCGGTTGAGCAGCAGCCGCCTGGGTCGTCGAATAAGTCGCCGAGGCGACGCCCGCCGCGCCCATTGCGCCGAGCGCAACCAGTACCTTGACCGAGACGCTAATTTTGGGAGTTGAAAATTGCATGGTTGCGAGGCTCCTTGTAAAAATTGACTTCTTTTTTGTATCTGTCGGTTGCGATGCTAGCACATGCGACAAACATATGGCGATAACAGTGCCAATGGGCCTATTACTGTTGCAAACCTGCAACAGCATGCAGTTCCGCCATTTTGGCCGCATCGAGCCGGCTTCCGGCGCGCGCCAGGGTCCGGCGTATTCCATCCAACTCATTGATGCGTTTCAGTAATTCTATTCTCTCCGAATAGGGTTCGACCTCGTTGGGGATGACATCCTCCATGCGGTCGATCAACCGAAAAGCCCCCCAGAAATCCCCTTCATTGAACCTTAACTGCGCCCAGTTGCGCAGAAGGAGCGGTTGGTTCGGCGATATTTCATAGGCGCGGGCAAACAAGCGGTCGGCCTCCTGCGCCGCGGCCAGGCCCTCGGCAGGCGCCAGCGGCCGCAGGACGGCCAATCCCCGAATCTGCAGGGTATTGGCAAGCGCCAGGACAATCCAGGGATCGCCGGGGAACATCGCGACGCTCGCTCGCGCCTGCCGTTCGGCTTCCTCCAGATGGCTGCGGATCGACGCAAAGCTCTCGGCCGATACGCCGCGGCGATTGATTTCGGCCATGGCGCGACCCATGTGCTCGAAGGTTCGTTGCCGCTGGTAGTGCCGCTCATGAGGCATGGCGCCGATCGCGGCCAGCAGGATACGATCGCTGACTTCCGGCTGTCCCTTCGAGGCCCAGTTGGCGAGGCCGGACGCGACGTCGGCGCGGATCGCGACCCAGGAGAACCAGCCTGCCGCCATGGCCAGCAGCAGTATGGGCGATGCCGCCAGCCAGCGGCCGCGCATGCCCTCCGTGACGCCGGAGCTGGCGGTTTTGCGCGCCCGCAGCCAGCACAACCCGAGCAGGAACAGACCGCCGAAACTGCCGAGCAACGCCAGGCGGCTCACATCACTTTCGAGGATGACCGGGCCGATCCGCTTCGTCAGCGCCCAGTGGCCCAGCGCATAGATGACCGCGGCCATGAGGGCCGGAACAAGCCCCTGGGTCAGCGCGCGTGCGCCCGGGGTGTCCGGCAAACGCCGAATCAAGGATTGCCACGCGCCGAACACCAGCAGCAAACCGATCGGCAGCGCGCAAAGCCACCAGCGACCCAGCCCCTGCGGCTGCAGGCTCGCGTCGAGCAGCATCGCCGGCAGGAAACTCGCGCACGCGGCGACGAGCGGCAGGACCAACGCCCACGAGCCGTCCGCAGCAATCTCGGGCACTTCGTTCGGCTCCGGCTTCGGCGATGCCAAAAGCATTGCCGCGACGGCGAGGATGAGCCCGCCGATCCCGAACGAGATCAGGCGCGTGGTCAGTACCGGAATATTTACCTGCGCATCCAGCCAGAACACCATCAGGGATGCCGTCAGGCCGGCCAGCAGGACCCAGGGCAGCGGTTGGCAACGGATGGCATCGGGGATTCCGCGGCGCGACGCGCGCCATGCAGCTGCCATGAGGAACAGCATCCAGGCGCCACCGATGCCGAGACCGGCGGCAGGCGCCATGGTCGCGGCAAGCCCCGCCCAGCGTGCGAGGCCGGCACCGGCGGCGGCGCCCGCCACCGTCATGGCGAAAAACAACCAGTTCTCTGCGGCGCCGGTGAAGCCGAACAGCGCCCGCCCCGCCGCCAGCACGACGACGGCGAAAAAGGCGCAATAGGCCAGCCAGCCGAGGAGGCCGTAATTCAACGCCATGTCAAGCGTGTCGGCATGATATCGATCGTAGGAATTGGATTGCCAGTAGCCATCGATCCGCATGATCGCGTCCGCCATGTGCGGGTAGTGATGGGTATAGCTCGATTCCGGGCCATAGCCAATCAGGCGGACCCTGGTCGGAGCCTCGACCAGGGTCTCGGTGGCCGCCTCCCACGCCGCGAGGCGCGAGGCGGTGCTGCGCGATGCCCGCGAGGTCGCGTCGCTCGCCGCGCCCCATTCGAGGTTATAGACCAGACGGCTGAGGACGGGAACATCCTGCGCCCAGCGCTGCGCCGCAGGCTGAGTGTTGATCAGGGTCAGGAGTGCGACCGTCGCCGCCGCCAGCATGCCGATCGCGGCAAAGACCTTCCGCGATCGATTGAAGCCGGCCACCAGCGTGGCCAGTAGCAGCGTCCCGAGCAGGAAGGCCAGCACCGGGCCGCGGCTTTGCGTCAACAGCAGTGCGACAAGCTGCAAGCCGCCGAGGGCCAGCCAGAACAGCAAGGCCGCTCCGCGGCGTTCCTGCCAGCAGCGGGCTATCGTCAGCGGCAGCAGCAGCGCCAGGTAGGCGCCGAGGAATATCGGGTTGCCCAGGGTGCCGTTGGGACGGGTGATGTCGAGGTTCACCACGAAGAAAAAATCCAGCCCCAGCCGCTGCTGGATCGCGTGACCCGCGGGGATCACGCTGGCGAGCAACATCAAGTCAACCAGCCGCGTCAGCCGTACCGTGTCGCGCGCCGAAGCCCAGCCCAGCACGGCGCAGAAGAAGGCGACGTAGGCGCCCCAGGCCAGCAGCCCCTCGCGCCGGAAATAGCCGCCGAACACGGCCACCGCCGGATTTTCGGCAAGCAGCGTCGAGATTCCGGCCAGCAGCAGAAAAGTCGACAGGCAGGCGACGGCGATTTTCGTCGCCAGCGGCGCCGGGCCGAGCCAGCGCCACCCGCCCGCCAGCACGACAGAGGCCAGGGCGAGGAAAGCGAACGGTTCCCCTACCGCATGCTTGGCGATTTCGAAGCCCCGATCCATCAGGGAACTCATCAGGATCGGCACGGTACCGAGGATCGCCAGCAGCAGGACCTCGGCAAGATTCATCCAGAAAGCATTCCTGTTCTCGTGCGGGGGCATCATGTCGGGTCCTCAAAGCGCCGCTGGCCGCGCCGCTTCGACAACCAGCGCGGAGAGCGAAAGCGCACGAAGCGCATATAGGCGTACACGTAGGCGGCGGCAAACACCGCGCAGCCGATCTGGAGCACCAGCGTTTCCTGCCAGAACACGACCGCCGGCGCAACGCCCACCGAGGTGATGATCCAGAGATACGGCGAGGTCAGCGCATTGCCATGCTCGCGCCGGGTCGAGAGGCCGGGGCCGACCAGCCAGCGCACCACGCGCTTGTAGATCAGGTGGTGCAGATGCGCCATGTCGGGCGTATGCGGATGGGCGCGCCGGAAGAAGACCCGGCGGTAGATCGAGAACAGCATTTCGCACACCGGATAGGAACACAGCAGCAGCGGAAACCAGGGCGACACTTGCGGATTGCGCACCACCAGCAGGATCAGCAACTCACCGATCCAGAACCCCAGAAGATAGGCGCCGCCGTCGCCCAGATAGATCAGTCCGCGCGGAAAATTGAACAGCATGAACCCGGCGATGGCGCCGATCGCCGTGGCGGATATCGCCAGCACCAGCGGGTCGCCCGCCTTGAACGCGACATAGGTGATGCCCAGCAGGATCAGGCTGGCGACCCCGCCGGCCAGCCCGTTGAAACCATCGATGATGTTGAACGCATTGATCAGGCCGGCCACCAGGATCATGGAAAACACGACGGCGACGGCCGGCACGGCGAAAGCCGCATCCAGCACGGGCACGTCGATGCCGGTCACCCAGGTATTCATGAGGAATCCGCCGAGGCCGGCGGAAACGAAGGCGGCCGCGAGGCGTATCGACGGACGCACGGTCTGGGTGAAATCATCCAGCACGCCGGCAACGAACACCGGCATTGCAGCCAGCAGCAGCAGCAAACCCGCGCCGGCGACTTCGACGCTGTCGGACAACCTGAGCGCAAGGCTGAGCAGCAGGCCCGCCGCCACGCCCAGCCCGCCGGCACGGCCCCATCCCTTGAGGTTGGCCGCCCGCGTCCAGGCCGTCATCCTGACCCCCGGTGGCAACGCCCCGCCCCCGCGAGCGCCGGCCAGAGTGCGTCGCACGATGTACAAGGTCACCAGGAAAGCGGCAGCAAGCGCCGCAAAAATGAAGGTCATCTACTGCCCGGCGCCCTGGCGCCTTGCCCGCTTTATGAAGGGCGAATCATAATTCACTGATCATCCCCGATCAAACAGGCCCGTGCGGCGCACCCTGGCGGCGAACCGCGGCATCCGTCGCGCCCTATAGCCTCAGCCTCCGTTCGTTGCCGCACAGCACGTTGCGACCGCCGGCATTCATCAGGATCATCACCTCATACTCCCCCGCCGGCAGATTCTCCGCTGAAACCAGGGAGCGGTAGCCGGACTTGACCAGATTGGCGAGACCCAGATGCTTTGCAACGTCGGGCCGGTCTTCCGGGTTCGTGGCGGCATAGAAACGACGGCCATTGGCACCTTCAAAGCGCAGGTAGGTCGCCTCGGACAAGCGCTTGCCTTCGATATCCACTCCCCAACCATGGATCCGGAAGGCCCTGCGATCCTTGACGGTCAGCACCTGACCTTCCCAGAGCTGGCCGTCGAGCGTGTCCATGTAGCAGCCGGAGCCGAAGGTAAACGACTGCCCCTCGACGAAAGACGGAAGCTGCGTCGTCAGCTTGACCGGCACCTCCTTCGGCCGGTTTGCGGCGGGAGCCGCAACCGGTGTCGCGGCAAGCACGGCGGGAGAAGGCTTGGCCGCCGGCGCCGGTGCCGCTGCCGGTGCCGGTGCAGGTGCGGGCACCGGTGCAGGTGTAGGTGCAGGTGCAGGCGCAGGTGCAGGCGCAG
>CAZGQB010000018.1:0-15659 GCA_964527055.1 uncultured Sulfuritalea sp. | reverse complement strand
AGGGCAAGGGTATCGTCAATTCGATCTCGATGAAGGAAGGCGAGGCCAAGTTCCTCGAACACGCCCGCCTCGCCCGCCGCTACGGTGCGGCGGTGATCGTCATGGCCTTCGACGAGAAGGGCCAGGCCGACACCTTTGCCCGCAAGACCGAGATTTCCAAACGCGCCTACAACCTGTTGCTGAGCATCGGTTTCCCGGCTGAAGACATCATCTTCGACCCCAACATCTTCGCCATCGCCACCGGCATTCCCGAGCACGACAACTACGCCGTCGATTTCATCGAATCGGTGCGCTGGATCAAGCAGAACCTGCCGCACGCGCGAACCTCGGGCGGCGTTTCCAACGTGTCGTTTTCCTTCCGCGGCAACGACGCGATGCGCGAGGCGATCCATACGGTGTTCCTCTATCACGCGGTCAGGGCCGGCTTCACCATGGGCATCGTCAATGCCGGCCAGTTGGGTGTGTATGACGACCTCGCGCCCGAGTTGCGCGAGGCGGTGGAAGACGTGGTGCTCAACCGTAAAGTCGCAGGCAAGCCAAACCCGGGCGACACGCTGATCGAACTCGCGACACGGGTGAAAGGCGCGGCGAAGGAGCAGGTGGTCGATCTGGCCTGGCGCGAATGGAGCATCGACAAGCGCCTCGAGCATGCGATGGTCAAGGGCATCACGGAATACGTCGTCGCCGACACCGAGGAAGCCCGCGCCGCGCTGGCAGCCGAAGGCCGCCCGCCGCTGGCGGTGATCGAAGGCCCGCTGATGAACGGCATGAACGTGGTCGGCGACCTGTTCGGCGCCGGCAAGATGTTCCTGCCGCAGGTGGTGAAATCGGCGCGCGTGATGAAGCAGGCCGTGGCCCACCTGATCCCTTACATCGAAGAGGAAAAGAAGCGCACCGGCTCGACCTCGAAGGGCCGCATCGTGATCGCCACGGTCAAGGGCGACGTGCACGACATCGGCAAGAACATCGTCGGCGTGGTGCTGGGCTGCAATGGCTACGACATCATTGACCTCGGCGTCATGGTCCCGGCCGACAAGATATTGCACGCGGCGAAGGAACACGGCGCGCAGGCCATCGGCCTGTCCGGCCTGATCACGCCCTCGCTGGAGGAGATGAGCCACATCGCCGCCGAGATGCAGCGCCAGGGCTTCACCCAGCCGCTTCTGATCGGCGGCGCGACGACATCGCGCGCGCACACCGCGATCAAGATCGCGCCGAATTACGCCGGGCCTGTGGTGTATGTGCCGGACGCCTCGCGTGCCGTCGGCGTCGTCACCAAGCTGCTGTCGCTCGACATGCGCGACGGCTACGTCGATGAAATCGCCGCCGACTACGAAAAAGTGCGCGGCCAGCATGCGGCCAAGAAGGGTGTGCCGCTGGTGACGCTGGCGGCCGCGCGCGCGAATGCCGGCAGATTCGAATTTGTTGGTAAATGCGCGCCGGTCAAGCCAAAAAAGCCCGGCGTCACCGTGCTGCGCGACCTCGACCTCGCCGTGCTGGCAAAGTACATCGACTGGGGCCCGTTCTTCCAGACCTGGGACCTCGCCGGCTCGTATCCGAAGATCCTCGACGACGCCGTGGTCGGCGAGGCCGCGCGCAATGTGTTCCAGGACGGCCAGGCGATGCTGCAGCAGCTCATCGCCGAAAAATGGATACGCGCCAATGCAGTGTTCGGCCTTTTCCCGGTGACGCGCGAAAACGAAGACATCCATTTTCTCGGCGCCGGCGGTACGGCGTCGGGGGGGCCACTATTTATCTGGCACGGCCTGCGCCAGCAGCAGGAGCGCCCCGCCGGCAAGCCGCAGCAGAGCCTCGCCGATTTCGTCGCCCCCACCGGCGATTACGCCGGCGCTTTCGCCGTGACTGCCGGCATCGGCATCGAGAAGAAGCTGGCCGAGTTCGAGGCGCAGCACGACGACTACCGCGCGATCATGTTGAAGACGCTGGCCGACCGCCTCGCCGAAGCCGCCGCCGAGTGGCTGCACCGCGAGGTGCGCACGAAGTACTGGGGCTATGCGGCCAACGAAGTCCTCGACAATGCGGCGCTGATCGCCGAGAAATACCGGGGCATCCGTCCGGCGCCCGGCTACCCGGCCTGCCCGGACCACACGGCCAAGGCCGGCCTGTTCCTCCTGCTCGACGCGCCGCAGAATGCGGAAATGGGCCTGACCGAGAGCTTCGCCATGACGCCGGCCGCCTCGGTCGCCGGCTTCTACCTGGCCCACCCCGAGGCGCGTTATTTCGCCATCACCAAAATCGATCGCGACCAGCTTGAAGATTGGGCGCGGCGGGCCCACTATCCGGTTCCAGAAGCCGAAAAATGGCTCGCCCCCCTGTTGTGAGGAATGCCCATGTCAGAGACAAACCCGAATCGCCTGAGTTTCAATGAAGCCATCGCCTTCGTCGAGCAGACCGGCAAGGCCGCGTTTGCCGCGATGCCGGTCTTCGGCGACGACGAAGGCGACGAGAACGCGACCGCAGAAGGCGCGCGCGTCTTCCTAATGCTGCCCGACGCGGACGAAGGCTGGAGCCTGCGCTTCATCGCCGGGCCCTTCTTTTCCTCCGCCTATGCCGCCAACGACATCATCCCCGCGGAAGAAATTCCCGACCGCGTGCGCGAACTGCTGTTCATGCCGACGCGTTGCGATGAGGCCTGGCTCACCGACCAGCTGCAGGTGCTGCTGGGCAAGCTGACCCAGGCCGCCGGCATCGGCGAACAGATGCCGGATTACGCATCGCAGGCGGCGAAGGGCGCGGGGCCGGAGGCGGTGTTTCCGATCGCTTTCATCGGCGGCTCGAAGAAGCCGCATTAGGCTCTGCGCGGGCAGTGCTGGGGTTGTAGGACTGTAGGGCGATTCAGTCCGCCATCCGCCATCCGCCATCGGCCGGTTGAAACCGGCCCGACATGCCATCCTGACCCGGCCGGCTGAAACCGGCCCTGCAAAATCAGACGCCCCAGACCACGGGCTTCTTTTTCTTCAGCGACCACTCCAGCAGTTCCAGCAGCGGCACGGCGCGCTGGGTCAGGCTGACATAGGGGCGGCTGCCGCCGCCTTCGGCCTTTTCGCTTTGCGGCTGGTCTTCCGGATCGCGGCCGGTGCGCTGCCGCTTGTCTTCCTCGATCGCCGCCTTGATGCGCGCGATCGCGTCCGGCAGCTGCTCGACGGTGACGATGCCCTTGTCGGTCGGCTCCTTGCCCATCAGCTTCATCATGCGCTTGGCCACGTCGCCGAACATGATGACGTCGCCCGATGCGGGGGACTGGAAGATCACGATCACAGTCCGAGCTCCTGCAGCCAGTCGAGGATTTGCCGGGCGGGCTTTTCCCAGTCGCGTTCCAGCATCAGGCCGTGGCCCATGCCGGGGAAGATGTTGGCGTCGACGCCGTAAGTACGGGCGGTCATCTGCACCAGCGACGCCGGAATCAGGTGATCGTGTTCCGCCCCCTGCACCAGCAGCGGCGTGCGCTTCACGCTGCCGGTGCGCGGCATCGCGAACAGGGACATGTCCCAGATGGCGCGATGCGATTCGGATTGGGTGTGCTTGTAGTAGCGCTTCAGGTCGTCCGCCGACACCGGCTGGGCAAACAGCGCCTCGCGCAGGGTTTCCAGCGAGGCCCGGCCGCCGCTCATCAGGCTGTTCAGTTCGGTCATCATGCCCGGCCTGGAAAACATCATGCCCACGGCCGCCGCCAACAGGCCCTGCGGCGGCACCGCGCACATAAGCACCGCGCCGGGTACCTGATACTTTTCGAGGTACTTCTGCACCACGAAACCGCCCATCGAATGCCCAATCAGGACCGGTGGCGCCGGCAGCCGATTGACGACGCTCGTTACGTCGCGCGCGTAGTCGAGGATGGAAAAGCTGTCGAGCTGCTTGCGGCCCGGCGAACCGCCGTGCCCGGAAAGGCTCAGGGCATAGGCCGCGTAACCTGCGTCGGCGAAGTACTGCAGGAAATGCTCCTCCCAGCACCAGGCCGCGGTGTAAGCGCCATGGACGAACAGCAGGGGTGTCGGCTGCGCCTTGCCCGCGGGGACGCGGACCAGCACTTCGTGGTGTTCGAAACGGGGCGGATTCATCGGCTGGGATAAGATTGGCGTCCCACAATTCTACCGCGCGCCATCCATGCTGAAGTGGTTGATTGTCCTGGTGGCGACCGTGGTCGTTGTCGGCCTGCTGCAACCGCGGCTGGGCCGCCTGCTGGCGCCGGGCGGCCTGCCGGGCGACCTGCACTTCCGCTTTCGCGGCAGGGAGTACGCCTTCCCCTTTGGCTCGGTGATCGTGTTTTCGCTGCTGGCGGCACTTATCGGCTGGCTGCTTTAGGGTCTGTGGTCAGTCATCCAGTGGATGCCTGACAACAGACCCTAATCGCTTCGATGCGCGCCGCGGCGATGGCGGCGGCGATGGCCTGCGTCGCGGCCTTGCCCGGATTCGCAGCGACCGTCGCGGCGGCGATCGCCCCCGCATCCACACCACGCACCGCCGCCAGGGCGGCGCGCCACGTCGTCGCCTGCACGTAGTCGCGCTCTTCCCAACCCAGCCGGCCGCGGTAATCCGCCTCGCAGGCGAGCAGGATCAGCTCGAAGCGTTCCGGGCGGCGCAGCGCATCGCAGCGTTCGAGCACCGTGAGCCGGGTTTGCGGGCGCAATTCGGCGACGCGGTGCATGTCGCCGTGGAAGCGCGCGGTCAGCCGGCCCACGTCGCGGCACTCGACCGGCACCTTGAGGCGTTCGCAAATCGCTTCGAGCAGCGCCACGCTCTTCGCTTCATGTCCGTGATGGCGCGGCAGGATGTCGGCCGGCGTGCGCGCCTTGCCCAGGTCGTGCATCAGGGCGGCAAAGCGCGTCGGTAGCGTCGCACCAAGGCGCGCGGCTATGTCGATGACCATCATCACATGTATGCCGGTGTCGATCTCGGGATGGTAGTCGGCACGCTGCGGCACACCCCACAGCGCATCCAGTTCGGGCAGCAGTCGCGCCAGCGCGCCGCATTCGCGCAGCACCTCGAACATGCGCGAGGGCTTTTCTTCCATGAGGCCGCGCGCCAGTTCCTGCCAGACCCGCTCCGGCACCAGCGCGTCGACTTCGCCGGCGGCGACCATGTCGCGCATCAGCGCCAGGGTTTCCGGCGCAATCGAAAAATCGGCGAAGCGCGCCGCGAAACGCGCCACGCGCAGGATGCGCACCGGGTCTTCGGCGAAAGCCGGCGAGACGTGGCGCATCACGCGCGCCGCGATGTCGGCGCGCCCGCCGTGGGGATCGATGAGCTGGCCCGCTTCGTCCCTGGCGATGGCGTTGATGGTCAGGTCGCGGCGCAGCAGGTCGTCTTCCAGCGTCACCCCGGGCGAAGCGTGCACGACGAAGCCGGTATAGCCCGGCGCGGTCTTGCGCTCGGTGCGCGCCAGCGCGTATTCCTCGTGGCTTTGCGGGTGGAGGAAGACCGGGAAATCGCGGCCGACCTGGACGAAGCCCTGCGCCAGCATTTCCTGCGGTGTGGCGCCGACAACGACCCAGTCGCGGTCCTTGACGGCCAGGCCGAGCAGCTCGTCGCGCACCGCGCCGCCGACGACGTAGGTTTTCATCGACCGCCGGTGTCAGCTGCGCAGGTAGGTCGGCGCCACGACTTCCAGCGCCGTCGCAACGCGGCCGAAGGGCAGGGTGCAGCCGCCCTCGCAGACACTGGGCACGCGCATGGAGCGGACGTTGTCGCGCGTCATCGGGCCGTTGGGGATGAACTCCATGGCCCAGGCCTGCAACCAGGCAATGGCTTCCGGCAGGCCGATGATGGCGCGCGGATGGCCGGCAACCGCCGCCGCATAACTTACCAGCTCGCGCAGGGTGTACTGCGTCGGGCCGCACAGGTCGTAGGCGGCGCCGATGCTGTCGGCGCACAGCAGGCTGTCGGCCACCGTGGCCGCGACATCTTCGACCCACACCGGCTGGAAGCGGGCGTTGGCGCCGGCCAGCGGAAAGAAGGGGGCGATCGCCGCCATTCTGGCGAACAGGGTGAGGAAGGAGTCGCCGCGGCCGAAGATCACCGAGGGGCGAAAGATCGTCAGGTCGAGACCGGCATCGCACAGCGCCGCTTCGCCGTCCGCCTTGGAGCGCAGGTAGCCCGACGGCGCTTCGGCCGACGTCTTCAGCGCCGAGACATGCAGCACGCGGCGCACGCCGGCCGCCTTCGCCGCGGCGGCGATCTTGCGCGGCAATTCGACATGGGCGCGGGCGAAGCCTTTGCCATATGGCTCGCCTTCTCCACCCTTCAATATGCCGACCAGGCTGATCACCGCATCCTGCCCGGCCATCAGCCGCGCCAGCGTTGCCGGATCATGCACGTCGCATTGCACGACGCGGACGGTAGGCAGCACGGTGAGGTGCTTGGCGCCCGCCTCGCGCCGAGTCGGCAGCGTGAAGGAAAAGTCGGCGCTGGCGGGACGGCGCGCCAGTTCGCGGACGATGGCGGAACCCAAGAAACCCGTGCCGCCGATGACAAGGACGTTTTTCAAGGCAGTTTCTCCACTTCGGTTTCGCCCTGCCCGCGCGCGCGAATGGTGCCCAGCCGGCCCTTGAGCGACTGCGGCCGGCCTTCGAACAGGGTGTTGTAATACACGGCGTTGCTCATGACTTTTTTCACATAGTCGCGGGTTTCGGTGAAGGGGATGGTCTCGGCGTAGATCGCGCCTTCCAGCGGCGTGTCGGCGCGCCACTTGCGGGCGCGCCCCGGGCCGGCGTTGTAGGCCGCCGAGGCCAGCACCGGATGGTTGTCGAGCGATTCGAGCACCATCTTCATGTAGTGGGTGCCGAGCGTGACATTGGTGTCCATTTCGGTAACGCGCGAGGGATGGTAGCCGGCCAGCTTGATCCTCTGCGCCACCCATTTTGCGGTGGCCGGCATCAGCTGCATCAGGCCCTGGGCGCCGACCGAGGATCTGGCTTTCATGATGAAGCGCGATTCCTGGCGCATCAGGCCATACACCCAGCCGTTGTCCAGCGCCAGTTCGTCCGCCTTGGGCCGCACCCGGTCGCTGAAGGGCGCGATGTAGCGCAGGCTGTAGTCGTGCTGCGCCAGCGTGCGGTCGGCGGTGTTGATGGCGCGGTCCCAGATTTCGTTGTTCTGCGCGAACCAGGCGGCGGCGAGCAGAGCGCGGTCATCCATGCCGCGCAGCGACCAGACCCATTCGCGCACGCCCTCGATGCGCATGTCGACCCGGATCAGCGCCAGCGCACGCTGGAAACCGGGATTGGTCGCGGCGGTGGCCAGCTCCTCGACCGTCGGGGAGGGTGCCCGCGGCGGCACTTCGACGGCACGGCCGAGCTCTTCGTCGGCAAGGTTGCCGTAGAAGTTCGGCTGGCGGCCGATCTTCTGGTACAGCGCGCGCGCCTCCTCGGCCCGGCCGGTGGCAGCCAGGGCGCGCGCCTGCCAGTAGGTCCAGTCCGCTTGCGCGGCCAGCGTCGGCGGCATGGCGGCGATTGCCCGCTGCACGGCGTTCCAGTCGCCCGCCCGCAACGCGGCGCGGACCCGCCAGGCCATCTGCTCCTCGGACAGGGCGGTGGCGGCGGTTTTCTGGTACCAGGCCAACGCCTCGGGCAAATGGCGGTACGCGGCCTGCCAGGCGATCTGGCCCCAGGCATAGGCGCTTTCTTCATCGGTGAAACGGGATTCGATGCGGCTGAAGCGCGTTGCTGCGTCCTGCGGATCGGTCCGTGCCAGGCGCTGCACGGCGAACAGCGCCGTCTCGCGCCCGCCGCGTTTTGCGGAAAACCCCGCCGGGAGCCTGTCCAGATGCCGCGCCGGCATCTGCGCGATCGATTCGAGCCCGCGTCCGTCGAAACCTTCGGTCGCCGGCAGATAGGCGGCCGCGTTGCGCGCCGCGCCGACGCGCCTCGCCTCGAACAGGCGCCGCACGCGCTGCCAGACCTCTTCCACCGTCAGGCCGCCGGCCGCCACCAGTTGGTCGACCAGTCGCTCGCAGGCGCGCGGCAGGTCCTGGCCGCTGGTCCACAAGGGGCGCACCATGTCGTCCATGTCGGCAAACTGCCCGGCGTAGCAGCGAATTTCGGCATCGGGCTGGACCAAGCCCGGCAGTTCGCGCTGGAAACCGTCGCGGTCGCCGACCCCGCCCAACATGCGCAGCCAGTCGCCGCGCAATTTCTCGGCGAGATACGTACCGGCATGGCGGTTCAGGTAGTCCGGCACGCCGCCCGCGTCGCCGTCGTCGAGGCGCAGGCGCAGCGACCAGTACTCGGCCCAGGGCTGCAGCACATGCCCCTGCAGCAAGGCCAGCTGGCGTCCGAGGCGCACCCGCTCGCCGTTGCGGAAGGCATCGCGCGCCAGCAGAAACGCCGCATCGCCGCGCTCGACGGAACCCGCTGCGGGGGCGGCCGAGGCAGGCGCAGCCGGCGCGATCGCCAAGAAGGCAACCGCCTGAAGGATGCACGGCAGGAAGGGGGAAGGTTTACGCTTATAGTCCATTCATGCGCATGTCTGTATGTCTGTATGTCTTGGTCTGCTCCATCTAACATTAGCACATGAGCTCCACGCCGCCGTCCGCCGAACACACTCCCGATCACGGGGTTTTTCGTGCCGCGCTGCGCCGCGAAAAGCTGGCGGCGCGCCTGGCGCTCGACCCCGCCGCCCATGCCGGGCTGTCGGCCGGCCTCGAACGGCACCTGAGCGCGCTGCTGCTGCCGCTGGCACCGCAAACCCTGGCCTTCTGCGCGCCGGTGCGCGGCGAATTCGACGCACGGCCGCTGGCTTCCCTCCTGCTCGAACGCAGCTGGCATGCCGCGGTGCCGGTGGTCACGGCGGTCGATGCACCCATGCATTTCCATGCCTGGACGCCCGCTTCGGCAATGGGAACCGATCGTTACGGCATCCCGATCCCGCTCGACGGCAAGGAGCTCGTGCCCGACATCGTGCTGCTGCCGCTGCTGGCCTTCGACGCGCAGGGCTTTCGACTCGGTTACGGCGGAGGCTATTTCGACCGCACCCTGGCGGCGATGGTTCCCCGGCCGCGGGCGATCGGTGTCGGCTTCGAACTGGCGCGGGTGCCGGACATCCGGCCGCGGGCACACGATGTGCGCCTGGATGCCATCGTCACCGAGGCCGGGCTCTTGCGTTTGGCCTGAGGCGAATCGCAGGGCGGTGCGCAGGGCGGACCGTAGGGCGGAATTCATTCCGCCATCCACACCGGCCGGCTGAAGCCGGCCCCACGAAAAACAACGCGCTCTGCCCGGCTAGCTGCAGGTTGCCCGACGCAGTCTTTCCAGCGCCTCATCCAGCAGCGCCCGGCGCGTCCCGAAGTTCAGGCGGACGAAGCCCGGCGTGCCGAAGTCGGCGCCGTCGGACAGTCCCAGTCCGTGCTGCTCGAACCAATGCGTCGGGTTGGCGATGCCCCGGTCGGCGGCGAACTCGCGCGCGTCGATCCAGGCCAGGCAGGTCGCCTCCACCGGCCGCATGTCGAGGCCCGGCAGGTCGGCCACGGCACGCTCGACCGCGCGCGCATTGCCGCGCAGGTAGTCGAGCAGGGCCGCCTGCCAGTCGTCGCAGCGGCTCAGCGCGGCTTCCATCGCCACCATGCCCAGCGCATTGGCGTGCGGCACGATGCCGTGCATGGCGTGGAGAAAGTTCCGCCGCAGCCGGCTGTCGGGGATGAGCGCAAAGGCGCAACCCAGCCCGGGAATGTTGTAAGTCTTGGACGGCGCCATCAGGGTGATGGTGCGCGCGCCCTGTTCGGGGCCGAGCGTGGCAAAAAGTCGGTGCCGGCTGTGCGGCGACAGAACCAGTCCGTTGTGGATCTCGTCCGAACACATGACCAGGTCGTGCTTTTCCGCCAGCAGCGCGAGCTGCCACAGCTCGTCCTCGTTCCACACGCGCCCGGTCGGATTGTGCGGATGGCACAACAGGAAGAGTTTTGCGTTGCTGGAACCCAGCACCGCGTCCACGGCCGGGAAATCCCATAGCCAGCCGGCCGAGTCACGCACCAGCGGTACGCTCACCGCGCGCCGGTCGAAATTTCCCGGTGCCGAAAGAAACGGCGGGTAGATCGGCGTCGCCGTGAAGACGGCATCGCCGCGATCGCCGACCGCGCGGCAGGCGATGTTGAGGCCCGACACCAGGCCCGGCAGCCAGACGATCCATGCCGGATCGATGCGCCAGTCGAAATGGCGTTCAAGGTAGCCGGTTACGGCATCGACCTGGCTCGCGGTGGGCTGATTGTAGCCGAAGACGCCGTGCTCGACCCGCCGGTGCAGGGCCTCGACCACCGCCGGCGGCGCGGCAAAGTCCATGTCGGCCACCCACAGCGGGATGATGTCGCGGCCCGCATACCTCCCCCATTTCGTCGAATCGCTGCCGGCGCGCTCGACGGGGGCGTCGAAGTCGAAACTCATGGGAGCACCTGCTGCATGGCGCTAGCCGAGGAACAGCGTGTAGGTCGGATTCTTCGACTCGTCCCAATACCGGTAGCCGAGGTTCTTGAGGAAGGCGCGGAAGTCCTTCATCTCCTTCGGCGGCACTTCCATGCCGACCAGCACGCGGCCGGTGTCGGCGCCGTGGTTGCGGTAGTGGAACAGGCTGATGTTCCAGCCGGCGCTCATCTTGTTGAGGAAGTTCATCAGCGCGCCGGGTCGCTCGGGGAATTCGAAGCGGTAGATCAGCTCGTTCTTCACCTGCGGGGCGTGGCCGCCGACCAGGTGGCGGATGTGCAGCTTGGCCATCTCGTCATCGGTCAGGTCCAGCGCCGGATAGCCGTTCTTCTTCAGCAGCGCGACCAGCTTGCTGGCCTCGGCGCGGTTGGCCACCTGCATGCCGACAAAGACATGCGCCTCGCCGGCGTCGTGATAGCGGTAGTTGAACTCGGTGATGTTGCGGTTGCCGATCAGGGCGACGAACTTCTTGTAGGCGCCGGGCTTTTCCGGCAGCGTCACGGCCAGCACGGCTTCGCGCTGTTCGCCGACTTCGGCGCGTTCGGCGACGAAGCGCAGGCGGTCGAAATTCATGTTGGCGCCGGAGGCCACCGCCACCAGTGTCTTGCCGTGTGCGCCGTTTTTCTTGGCCCAGGCCTTGGCACCGGCCACGGCCAGCGCCCCGGCCGGTTCGAGGATCGAGCGCGTGTCCTCGAACACGTCCTTGATCGCGGCGCAGATGGCGTCGGTGTCGACCAGCACCATCTCGTCGACATACTGCTGGCACAGGCGAAAGGTTTCCTGGCCGACATACTTCACCGCTGCGCCGTCGGCAAACAGGCCGACCGACTCCAGCCGCACGCGGCGGCCCGCCTTGAGCGAACGGTCCATGGCATCGGCATCGGCGGCTTCGACACCTATCACTTTCGTCTCCGGGCGCAGGCGCTTGATGTAGGCCGCGACACCGGAGATCAGGCCGCCGCCGCCGACGCAGCAGAACACCGCGTCGATCGGTTCCGGATGCTGGCGCAGGATTTCCATGCCGATGGTGCCCTGTCCGGCAATGACATACGGATCGTCGAAGGGATGGACGAAGTTGAGCTTCTGCTTCTTCTCCAGTTCCAATGCGTGGGCGTAGGCCGCGTCGTAGGAATCGCCGAACAGGACCACTTCGGCGCCGCGCTTCTTCACGGCATCGACCTTGATGGCCGGCGTGGTGGTCGGCATCACGATCACGGCGCGCAGCCCCAGCTTCTGCGCAGACATCGCCACGCCCTGGGCATGGTTGCCGGCCGAGGCGCAGATCACGCCGCGCTTCCTTTGCGCCGGCGTCAGGTGGGCGATCTTGTTGTAGGCGCCGCGCAGCTTGAAGCTGAACACCGGCTGCATGTCCTCGCGCTTGAACAATATCCGGTTGCCGCTGCGCGCGGAGAGGATGGCCGCAGGCTCCAGCGGGGTTTCGATGGCCACGTCATAGACGCGGGCGTTGAGGATTTTTTCGAGATAGTCCATGACGGCAGTGCGAAAAGTTCGATAGCCGCAGAGGGTAACATGCGGCATGGACTTCGCCTTCACCGCGGAAGCCGGTCTGGCCGGCCTGTTCCTCGCCAGTTTCCTTTCCGCAACGCTGCTGCCGGGCGGTTCGGAAGCCGTGCTGTTCGCCTTGATCCGGCTGCATCCGGAGCAAGCGCTGCCGGCGCTGCTGCTGGCGACCCTGGGCAACACGCTGGGCGGCATGGTGACGTATTACATGGGCCGCCTGCTACCGCAACACCTCGCACCGGAAAAATTATGCGAAGCGGTATCCCCTGGCGGGGCGGCACTGGCACGACGGCGCGGAGCACCCATCCTGCTGCTGGCCTGGGCGCCGATCATCGGCGATGCCCTGTGCGCCGCCGCCGGCTGGCTGCGGCTGCCGCCGGTGGCCTGCGCGGCATGGATGGCGGCCGGCAAGGCGGCACGCTATGTGTTGGTGGTGGCTGGGGCCGGGATGGTCTGAGCCGAAATCCGCAGGAAGTAGGCCAGCACACCCGCCCCGGCAAGCGCCAGACTCGCCACCGCCGCAATCCAGAAACCAGCCGCGCCGCGCGGCGAACCGAACACGTCGCTGAGGCCGAGCAGGTAACCGCCGCCCAAGCCGACGCCCCACAGCGAAATCGCATAGATCACCATCGGCGCCATGGCGCGCTTGTAGCCGCGCAGCACCTGGGCCATCACGGCCTGCATGGCGTCGACGACGTGATAGACGGCGACGATGGCGAGCAGGACCGCGGCCGCGGCGGCGACCTGCGCGTCCGTGGTGTAAGTCCGCGCCAGCGGACCGGCGCCCAGCCCGATGGCGCCGCCGACCACGGCGGCGACGCCGCAGCCTACCGCCAGGCCGAGCAGGCCGGCGTGTCGCGCGCGCCGGCTGTCTCCTGCGCCGAGCGCCTGGCCGACCAGCACGCCGGTGGCGTTGCCCAGAGCGATGGGCACCATGAAGACGAACACCGCGACGTTGGCCGCGATCTGGTGCGCGGCCGAGATTTCCGGTCCCAGCCGGGCGATGAACAGCGCCATGAAGGTGAAGGCGGTGACATCGACCATGAAGGTGGCGCCCATCGGCAGGCCCAGCGCCAGCAGCTCGCGCAGCGCGGCCGGGCGCGGTGGATCGAAGCGGGCGAAGACGTCATAGGGCGCGTACTCGGCATCGCGCCGGCACCAAACCCAAGCCAGGGTCGCCACGGTCCACATGATGACCGCGGAGGACCAGCCGCAACCGGCGCCGCCCATGGCGGGAAAGCCGAAATGGCCGTACATGAAGACCCAGTTGAGCGGCACTTTCAGCAGCAGGCCGAGGAGATTGAAGGCCATCACTGGCCGCGGCCGGCCGATGCCGGTGGTGAAGCCGAAGAAAACGCGGAAGAACAGCACGCCCGGCACCGCCCAGGCAACACCATCGAGGTAGGCGCGTACTTTCAGTTCGACCTCGGGCGTCAGGCGCGAAAAAGCCAACAGCGGATCGGGATTCTTCAGCACGGCGAAGGCGAGCAGCGACAGGCCCAGCGCCAGCCAGGCGCATTGCCGCACGTCGGCGCCGATCTCGGCGTAGCGGCCGGCACCGTAGTGGTGGGAGACCACGGGGGTCAGCGCCAGCAGCACGCCCATGGCGGTGACAAAGACCGTGGCATAGATGCTGGCGCCGATGCCCACCGCCGCCAGGTCGACCGGGGAAAGCCGGCCGGCCATCAGGGTGTCGATCACGCCGTTGGCCATCACCGCGGCCTGGGCGATCAGCACGGGCCAGGCGAGGTGCAGCAGTTCGCGGGGAAGGGAGCGGGAAGGCTTCACCCGCCAAGTCTAGCCGAGGGTGCTACGGCACCACGGCGCCCGCTACAGTAGCAGCGGCTGGTCGGGCAGCTCGTCGGGGTTGTTCGCGCCGGCGGGAAAATGTTGCGCCAGCAAGGCCCCTGCGCGTGTCACGGCCCGCAGCGCGCCGTCGCGCCATTGGCCCTGGCGGAAACTGGTTTCCATCTCGCGGCAGATGCCATCCCACTCGGCCTGCGCCACGCGCGCGGCGATGCCGCGATCGGCGAGGATTTCAACGCGGTGCTCGACCAGCTGCACGTAGATCAGGATGCCGCTGTTTTCCGCCGTGTCCCAGACGCGCAGGATCGAGAAGAGATCGACCGCGCGCGCCCGCGGCGATTGGTCGCGCCACAGGGCCGCCAGCGGCATGGCCGCCTCGACGACGAAACGCAGTTCGCCGCGATGCGATTTCTCGCTGGCCGCGATGGCGTCGCCGATGACCGCCAGATCGCCGCGGGCAAATACCCGCCGCACGAACCAGTCGGGCAGCAGCAGATGCCTGAGCAAACGGATCGATTTCACGTTACCAGCTCCCCGACGAGCCGCCGCCGCCGAAGCTGCCGCCACCACCCGAAAAGCCGCCGCCACCCGAGGAAAAGCCGCCACCTCCGGAAAACCCGCCGCTGCCACCACCACCCGAGGACATCTTGCCCAGGGAGAACAGGAACACCACCACCGCAGCGATGGCCGCGCCCAGCCAGTTGCCGAAGAACATGAAGCCGAGCCAGCCGCCGATCCCCGCCGCAAGCAGCGATCCGAACAGGCCGAAAATCGCGTTCAGGATCCCTGAGCCGAACAGGAAAATGAATGCCCAGACCGGGATGTCCTGCCCGTCGATGTTCGAGTCGCGCGGCGCGGGTTGTGCGGCGGTCGCCGGCGCGAGGACCGGCGCGCCGCCCAGAATCTGATCCAGCGCCTCGACGGCCGCGCGCAAGCCGCCGAAGAAATCGCCCTGCCTGAAGGCCGGCGCCATGCGCTCGTTCACGATGCGGCTGGCGATGGCGTCCGGCACGGCACCTTCCAGCCCGTAGCCGACCTCGATGCGCATCTTGCGGTCGTCTTTCGCCACGATGACGATCAGTCCGTTGTCATCACCCTTGCGGCCTATTTTCCATGCTTCCGCGAGCCGGATACCGAATTGCTCGATGGTTTCGGGTTGCGTGGTCGGCAGCAGCAGCACGGCGACCTGCGCGCGCCCGCTGCGGTCGATGGCGGCCAGCTGCGCTTCCAGCCGGCCGCGCTGCGTGGCATCGAGCGTGTTGGTCAGGTCGGTGACGCGCGCCGTCAGGGCGGGCAGCGGCACCGGGTCGGCCGCCCACCCGATGCCGGGGAACAGCACGCAGAACAGGGCCAGCCATGCCGGCCAGCGCAGCAGCACGGTTTTACTTGGCCGGCGCAGGTGCAGAAGTCGGCGCCGGCGTGACGGCGGGCGACGCGGCCGGTGCGTCGAACCTGATCGCCGGCGGCGCCGAGATCGCCTTTTCGTCCTCGACCGTGAAATTGGCCTTGACCTGCCAGCCCATGACCATCGCGGTCAGGTTGTTGGGGAAGGTGCGTACCGAGATGTTGTACTCCTTCACCGCCTGGATGTAGCGGTTGCGCGCGACGGTGATGCGGTTCTCGGTGCCTTCCAGCTGCGCCTGCAGGTCGCGGAAATTGGCGTCGGCCTTGAGGTTCGGGTAGTTCTCCGCCACCACCAGCAGGCGGGCGAGGGCGCCGCCGAGTTCGCTTTGCGCCTTCTGGAACCTGGCGAAGGCGGCCGGATCGTTGATCAGCTCCGGGGTCGCCTTGAGCCCGGCGACATTGGCGCGCGCCTCGGTAACGCGGGTAAGCACTTCCTTTTCGTGCGACGCATAGCCCTGCACCACCGACACGAGATTCGGATTCAGGTCGGCGCGGCGCTTG
>CAZGQB010000017.1:0-15832 GCA_964527055.1 uncultured Sulfuritalea sp. | reverse complement strand
ATCGCCATCCCTTCCCCGGCCCCGGCCTCGGCGTGCGCATCCTCGGCGAGGTGAAGCAGGACTACGCCGACCTGCTGCGCCGCGCCGATGCGATCTTCATCGACGAACTGCGCGCCGCCGACTGGTACGACAAGACCAGCCAGGCTTTTGCCGTGTTCCTGCCGGTCAAGAGCGTCGGCGTCATGGGCGACGGCCGCACCTATGAGTACGTGGTTGCGCTGCGTGCCGTGCAAACTTCCGATTTCATGACGGCGAAGTGGGCGGAACTGCCGCACGAACTGCTGGGGCGCGTTTCCAACCGCATCATCAATGAAGTGCGCGGCATCAACCGCGTGGTCTACGACATCTCGGGCAAGCCGCCGGCGACCATCGAGTGGGAGTGAATCGCCGCCTGCCGGGGGCTGACCGGGCCGGGCCAGCGCACTGACCAGACCCCTTTAAGCGTTTGGTGATCGGGTAATTCCAGGGACTGGCGAGCAAGCGCTCGCCGATGCTACCCGTTGCCGGTCTGGGAGGGTTTGTCGTTCGATCCCGCCGTTCCGTCCGGCACCGCATTCTCCTCGGGAAGTTTCGACGCCAGTACCTTGTCGACGCGCTTGCCGTCGAGGTCGACCACTTCCAGCTGCCAGCCTTCCCAGGTCGTCTTGTCGCCGGTTTGCGGCAAACTGCCCAGGAGCCACATGACCAGACCGCTGAGCGTGTGGTAGCGGCTCTTGTCCTCCTCGGGCACGGATTTCCATTCCAGCCGGTCCTTGAGCTCGGGAATGGGGATCAGGCCATCCAGCAGCCAGGTGCCGTCGTCTCGCTGCACGGCCCAGGCGTCCTCCTGATTGCGCGGCCTGAACTCACCCGTCACGGCTTCCAGCACGTCCTGCAGGGTGACCAGTCCCTGCACCTCGCCATATTCATCCACCACCAGCACCATCTGCATCCCGGAGGCGCGGAAATGGCCGAGCAGGTCCATGCCGTTCAGGGTTTCGGGCACGAAAACCGCGGCCTGGAGTTGCGCGGTAAGGTCGGTGTGATTGCCCTTCAGCTTCTGGTTGAGCAGCTGCTTCGCATTGACGATGCCCAGGACGTCCTGCAAGCCGCCGCGGCAGACCGGAAAGCGCGAGTGATCGGAAGTGGCAATCCACTGCATGTTCTCCTCGATCGGCCGTTCGACGTCAAGATAGACGATGTCGGCACGCGGAATCATCAGCGAGGCGATCTGCCGGTCATCGAGGCGGAACACATTGCGCACCATCTCGCGCTCCTGATCCTCGATGATGCCCGAGTCCGAGCCCTCCTGGATCATGGCGTGGATTTCTTCCTCGGTGACGCTTTGGCCGGGTTGTTCGCGTTGGCCGAGGATGCGCAGGAGGGTGTCGGTCGAAAACGAGAGCAGGCGCACGAAGGGGCGGGTGAACAGGGCCAGGAACTGCATCGGCCGGGCGACCAGCCGGGCAATGCCCTCCGGGTTGAACTGGGCGATGCGCTTGGGCACCAGTTCGCCGATCACGATCGAGACATAGGTAATGACGATCACGACCAGGGCTGTCGCGGCAATGCTGCTGGTCTCCTGCTCCAGGCCGAGCCGATGCATCCAGCGGGCGAACGGTTCGGCCAGCACGGCTTCGCCGACGATACCGTTGAGGATGCCGATCGAGGTGATGCCGATCTGGATGGTGGACAAGAAGCGCGTCGGCTCGTCGTGCAGTTCGATGGCCACGACAGCGGCGCCATCGCCGTCTTCCGCCAACCGTGCGAGGCGGGCACGCCGGGCGGTGACGAGGGCGATTTCCGACATGGCAAAGGCGCCATTCAGGACGATGAGGGCTATCAGAAACAGGATTTCCATGGTCGAACTCAGGAGAGGAAAAACGGCAGACGAGACAAGCCGCCCCGGAGCTTTCCGGGAATAGGCGTGGCCGAAGGCTTGTCAGGCTGCGGGCGTGCTGGCGAAAAGAAGGCAGGCGTCAGCAGTAAACGGGCAGTCGCAAACTGCCCGGGGCGAACCCGTGCATGGGACTCGGTATGTGCTGCGTATTGCGTCGGGGAGCAACTACACATAAAGCGGAGAAATAACTCCGCCCGACCTTTCCGGTTGTCGTGAAAACGCAATTGTCCCTGAAAGTCGTAGTGTTGTCATGGGGGGGGCGCAGTAGGCCGATCATCCGTCCGACGGGATCTCCCTGATTTTGCTCGCGCAAACATGTCTCGTAATTCGGACTTTAGCCAGGTTGAACTCTGAATCGTCAAAGAACCCCAGCTTGGCAAAGGATGACGCATTAGAAGGCATGCGATACAAACAGCCGCCCCTCCCAAATATCCAGGCCTTTCTGCCCGATGCTGAGGTAGCCGACGCCGGCCTCGACAAACGTCAGGTTACCCACCAGCGCCCGTGCGCCGACGCGCAGCGATCCGTTCCAGAGGGATTGGTTCTGTGCCCCCTCGGGAAGATCAAACAGATAGCTCGCGGAAACTTCAGCGTAAGGCACGATAGTCTTGCCGTTGCCCATCTTAACGACGCGATTGACCTCCAGTGCTGCTTCCGACAGGCCGGAATTGTAATTGGTGCCATCGATGCTCACGCGCAGTGGTATGCCGAACAGGGAACCTCCCATGCTGTAAGACTTGTTCTCATAGTGGGCATAGGAGACGGTGAACTTCGGCCGCAGGTTGGTGTCGTCGACCGCGTATTGGCCCCTCGCAGATAACGTCGCAAGGTAGCGGTTGGTCGTGTAATCCCCGCTGATCGTCCCGACCAGCGAGTCGATGCGGCTTTCACTATCCAGCCTGCCCGCCGCCAGGGACGCGTCCAGCGTCCATGCGGACGAAAGCCGGTAACCGAGGTAGGGCCCGATGGTATAGCCGCTGGATTCGACCCGCCAGAAATCACCGAAGCCCAGAAAGCGGTTGTCCTCGACCGAGACACTAAAGCCGACGACGAGATCATCGTTCAGTTGCCGGTCAGCGCCCAAGGTCAGAGATCCGCTGTGCCCCGAGGAATCGAAATCCCAGCGGTGATCGGAAATGTGCGAATAACGTGCGTCACTCCAGACGTTCCATTCGGTCGGCTCGGCAAACTCGCGGCCGGGCGTGATGGGTGCGGTCGTACCGAACGATTGTTGCGCGGAAACCTGTGCTTTTTGCCGCGGATCGGAACAGTCGACCCATTGCACGTTGGGCGGGATAACTACCGCCGGGTCATGCAAGTCGTCCGCGCATCGCAGCTGCGGCGCAATTTCTGCCGTCGCCGGAAGGGCGGCGATCCGGGATTTCGCAGCATCCGGCAACTCCGGTGTGACGCCCGTCGGCGGTGGCAGTGTGCCGATCGGTGGTCGTACCGCCACCGGAACTTCTGGGGTGATGCCGGTCGGCGGCGGCAAGGTACCGATGGGCGGCCTCACTGCAACCGGTACTTCGGGGGTGATGCCTGTCGGTGGAGGCAAGGTACCGATCGGTGGCCGTACCGCCACCGGCACTTCGGGCGTGATGCCCGTAGGCGGAGGCAAGGTGCCGATCGGCGGTCTCACCGCCACGGGAACCTCCGGAGTGACACCCGTCGGTGGTGGCAGTGTGCCGATAGGCGGCCGCACTGCCACCGGTACTTCGGGGGTGATGCCCGTAGGCGGCGGCAAGGTACCGATGGGTGGCCGTACCGCCACCGGTACTTCGGGGGTTATTCCAGTAGGCGGAGGCAAGGTACCGATCGGTGGCCGCACCGCTACCGGTACTTCGGGTGTTATTCCGGTGAGCGGTGGCAATGTACCTATGGGCGGTATCACTCCGATCGGCAGACCCGGCGTGATGCCCGTGGGCGGCCGCCAGCTTGGAGGCAATGTCGGCGGGAAATTAATGTTCGGCGGAAAGGTAATGCCACCCTTCTGATTTTGCGTATCCAGCAGGCAACCCGAACTGTCGTACAGCTTGTGGGTGCCGCCGTTGCCGTTGGATACATTCGGCGAGAGTGATACGTGCAGACCGCGCCTGGCGCGGCTCCAGTTATCAACCGTGGTATTGCCCTGAGCGGAGACGAGGTCGAATGCACCCGGGCTTGTCGCCGAGAGCCATACCGACTTCGATTGGCCGGCCAGAACTCCGAGGTACGCGAGGTTGCCGGTTGTGTTGCAATTCTTGGCAACCGCCAACACCGGGAACGAGGCACAGGCCAGCGATACCAGCCATGAAAGTCTTCTGCGTGCGGACTGGCTTCTCGACGCGACGCGTCGCTGCTTCATCATTGTCTTCCCCTAATGCCACTTGATGGTGCGGGCGTTCGACGGCTCAAGTTTCGCGCGCTACGAATCAAAACAACGCACTGCCTCTTTAAAAAAAACCTGCCGGATTCTAGCGTAATGCACCTGTGGGCCGAGGGCTCCGCATCGTATTGATTTTGCATGGCCGAGAAAAGTCGGCACTGGCGACACGGCGACAGCATGCAGGTGGGTCACCTGTGCGGCAGCAACTCCCGGATTTCGCGCGCAGTCAGGCCCGCCGCGCGCAGGACCTCCGCGCCATGCTCGCCGCGCCGCGGCACCGCGCCGGGTTCTGCCGCCGGTGTCGCCGAAAAGCGTGGGGCAGGGGCGGCCTGCAGCACGCCATCGCGTTTGGCATAAACGCCGCGCGCAGCCAGGTGCGGATGCGCCATCGCCTCGGTCGGCGTCAGTACCGGCGCAAAACAGGCATCGCTGCCGTCGAGCAGGTCGACCCAGTGCTGGCGCGGTCGCGTGGCGAACAGTGCGGCCAGTCGTTCGCGCAGATGCTCATAGCATTGCGGATCGTAAGGATTGCGGAACTCGGGGTCGTCGGCCAGCCCGAGTTTGCGCAAGAGCAGCGCGTTGAACTGTGGTTCGAGGGCCTGCACGCTGACGAAGCGGCCGTCGGCGCAGGCATAGGTGCCGCACCAGTGCGGGCCGTCGAGGATGCCGCGACCGCGCTCGAACGGCAGTTGCCCCGCGGCATGCAGGGACAGCAGCAGGTTCATCAGGTTGGCGCTGCCATCGACCACGGCCGCGTCGATGACTTGCCCCGCACCGCCACGTTGCACGTTGAGGATGCCCGCCAGCAGTCCCATCGCCAGATAGAGTGCGCCGCCGCCCAGGTCGCCGACCAGCGTCGGCGGCGCCAGCGGCGGTTTTCCCGGTTCGCCGGAGTACCAGAGGGCGCCGGAAAGCGCGATGTAGTTGAGGTCGTGCCCGGCGCTTTGCGCCAGCGGGCCCGTCTGGCCCCAGCCCGTCATGCGGCCGTAGACCAGCTCCGGGTTGCGCGCCAGACAGGTATCCGGGCCAAGGCCGAGGCGCTCCATGACGCCGGGACGCATGCCTTCGATCAGACCGTCGGCGCCGTCGATCAGGCGCAGCACGGCGTCGATCGCCTTCGGATCTTTCAGGTCCAGCGCCAGCGATCGCTTGCCGCGATTGAAGATGGCATTCCTGCCCAGGTCGAGCGGATCGCCAAACCGGCCGGCCGGGCGCTCGACCAGGATCACATCGGCGCCCATGTCGGCCAGCAGCATGCCGCAGAAAGGTCCCGGCCCGATGCCGGCGATTTCGACGATGCGAATTCCGTCGAGAACTCCCATGTTCACTCCCCCTTTTCGCTTGGTGCAAGAAACGGAAAATTTTTCAGTCGCGTTGCCGATTTCGGATAACTTGCGCGCCCTGCCTCAGCCTAGAATCAAAGCTCGGTGGCAATCACATGCCGAACATCAATGCTGTTCGGATTGCATTGCACCCACTTGATCGATGGATAGTTCACCGTGCAGAACTTATCAGGAATAAGGGGAGGGATGGCAGCGGTGCTGCTGATTTCCCTTCCGGCGCTTGCCGCCCAGACCGCGGCCACCGTGTATGCCCTCAACTGCCTGGGCTGCCATTTTCCGCCCGAGGAATTCACCCGTGACGCGCCGCCTCTGGTTGGCCAGTTTGCCCAGACCGAAGGCGGCCGCATCTTCTTCATCCGGACTCCGGCCCCCGGCGACAAGGCCCTCGACAAGGACCAGGAGGCGCGCCTGCTGGGCGAGATCCTGACCTGGAAAAAAAGTTGTTCGGTGATCCAGCAGGCGGCCCCCTTGCTCAAGTACACGGGCCCCCGATGATCCGCTGGCCGCGCATGCTCGGCGCGATGCTTACCGGATGCATGCTTGGCGCCATGGCAACCCCGGGCGCCGCGCAGCCCCTGCGCCTGGAACCGTTGCCGGCGCAGGCGACGGTCAAGCCGGCGCTGGTTAAGCTGGGCTGGCACCTGTTTTTCGAGCCGCGCCTGTCGGGCGACGGCAGCCGCAGTTGCGCCAGCTGCCATCTGCCGTCGCGGGGGTATGCCGACGGCCAGCCGCTGTCGCGCGGCTACAACGGCACCGAGTATTTCCGCAATGCGCCTGGGCTGGTCTCGGTGCGGCTGAAGACCCGGCTGATGTGGGACGGCCGGCTCGATGGCGCCGACCTGCCGACGGCGGTGCGCGACATGGTCACCGAGGCGCATTTCATGAATGCCGACGGGCGCCTGATCCAGGAGCGCATCCGGCAGATTCCCGAGCTGCTCGCGTTGTGGCGCGAGGCGTTCGGCGCGCAGAGTCAGCCCTACGGGCCGCAGATCTTCGTCGCCATCGCCGAATTCCTCAAGACGCTGGACGGCGGCGACACCCTGGTGGACCGCGCCCTGCGCGGCGACAAGGTGGCGCTGCCGGCGGCGGTGCGCGAGGGAATGATCGTGTTCACCGGCAAGGGCCAGTGCATCCGCTGCCACAACGGCGTGTTGGGCACCGACGGCAAGGCCTACCGGCTCGGCGTTCCCGAGCATCCGGCGATCGCACAAGAGCCGCTGCGCATGATCACCCTGCTGCGCCACCACGCCACCATGGGCGTACCGAACTACATGGCCGAACGCAAGGATCCCGGCAGCTATGTCGTCAGCAAGCGGCCCGCCGATCGCGGGCGCTTCGTCACGCCGGCCCTGCGCGGCCTGGTGCACACCGGGCCTTACATGCACAACGGCATGTTCGCCACGCTTGACGAAGTCGTGGCATTCCACAATCAGGGTGGCGGCCCCGGCAGCGAATTGCAGCCGCTGGGGCTTTCCACGCGCGAGCAGGCCGCCTTGGTGGCTTTCCTGCGCGCCTGGTCGGCGCCGCTGCGGGCCATGGCCGAGCCGCCGGCCCATGACTACTGGGTGACGGGGGCCGCGCGATGAGGCCGGGTTGGGGAGCAGGACTTACAGCCGGATGGGCGGCGCTGCTTTGTTCGGCGGCGGTTTCCCTGGCGGCCGCGGCCGAGCCGGTGCCGGGCGGTTTGGGGCCCTTGCCGCCGGTGAGCATTCCCGCCGACAACCCGATGAGTGCCGCCAAGGTGGAATTGGGCCGCCTCTTGTTCTGGGACACGCGCCTGTCGGGCAATGCCTCGACCTCCTGCGCTTCGTGCCATGCGCCACAGACCGGCTGGGGCGAAACCGAAGCCCTGTCGCGCGGCTATCCCGGCACGCGCCACTGGCGCAATGCGCAGACCATCCTCAACGCGGCGCACTATTCGCGGCTGTTCTGGGATGGTGCCGTCGACAGCCTGGAACAGCAGGCGCCGTCGGCCGCCGAGGGCGCGGTCGCCGGCAACGGCGAGTCGGCCATGATGGAAATGCGCCTGCGCCTGGTGCCCGAGTACGTCACCCGCTTCCGCGAGGTGTTCGGCACCGAATGGCCGCGCCTGCACCACGCCTGGCAGGCCATCGCCGCCTTCCAGCGTACGCTGGTGTCCGACCCGAAAAAAGTCTCCTTCGACCGCTGGCTGGCGGGGGATGCGAGCGCGCTGGGCGCCGCGGCGCAGCGCGGTTATGTCCTGTTCACCGGCAAGGCGGGTTGTCTGCAGTGCCACGGCGGCCCGCTGCTTTCCGACCAGGGATTTCACGCGCTGGGCGTCCCGCGCCATGCCCAGGCCGGCGGCAACCCGCTGGTGCAGATCACCGCACGCTGGCAGAACCTGCAGCGCGGCGTTTCCGCGGCGCAGTACCAGGGCAGCGACGACGATCTGGGGCTGGCCTACCTGACCCGCAACCCGGCGGATGCCGGCCGTTTCCGCACGCCGTCGCTGCGCGAGTTGCGGTATACCGCGCCCTACATGCACAACGGCGTATTCGCCACATTGCGCGACGTCGTCGATTTCTTCGACAGGGGTGGCGGCGAGGCGCCGAACAAGGCGCCGCAATTGCGGCCGCTGGGACTCAGCCTGGCAGAAAAGCAGGATCTCGTGGCTTTTCTCGAATCGCTGAGCATGGACCAGCCGCTGCTGCTGGCGCCACCGCGGGTACCCGAATCGAAGCCGCTCACGGACGGAGGAAAAAATGCACGCCCACGCTGAACCGGCCTGCCAGTCGCGCCGGGATTTTTTGCTCAGCGGCGGCAAGCTGGTCATGCTGGCTGCCGCCTCGACAATCACCGATGCCGTGTGGGCGCAGCGCGCCGGGCATGCGCCGCTGGCAGTGGCCCGCCTGTCCGCGCTCAAACTCGGCGAACCGCACTATTTCGATTACCCGCAGGCCGGCGATCTCAACATGCTGGTCAAGCTCGGCGTCGCCGCCGGCGGCGGTATCGGCCCGCAGGCCGATGTGGTGGCCTTCAGCACGCGCTGTACCCATCTCGGCGGCCCGCTGCGCGGGGCGCTGCAGGCGGAAATACAGGTGCTCGGGCCCTGTCCGCGCCACCTGACCACCTTCGACCTGAGCCGCCATGGCGTGGTGATTACCGGCCATGCCACGGCCAGCCTGCCGCAAGTCGTGCTGGAACTCGACGGCGACAGCATCCGTGCCGTCGGCATGCAGGGGCTGGTGTATCCCGAACGAGGCCGGCATGCCTGAAATCCAGCCCGTGCCTATGCCGCCGCTCGGCGCCGAGGAGATATCGACCGCCTGCGACTATTGCGTGGTGGGGTGCAGCTATCGCGTCTGGCGCTGGAAAGTCGGCGCCGGCGGGACGGCGAATACGGCCGTGCCGTGGGCCAATCCGTCCCAGCACAACATCGTGCAATGGCAGGGCGAGCCGCACCATGTGCTGGTGCTGCCGGATCCGCAAGCCAGGGCGGTCAACCCGATGGGCAATCATTCGATGCGCGGCGGCACCCTGGCGCAGAAGTGCTACAACCCTGAAAACAAGACGCGCGAGCGGCTGACTACGCCGCTACTGCGGGTCAAGGGCGAACTGCAGCCGGTGTCGTGGGACACGGCGCTGGACATCATGGCGGCGGTGTCGAAGCACGTGCTGAAAAATCACGGCGAACACGCCTGGGGCGTCAAGGCCTACTCCTACCAGTATTTCGAAAATACCTACGCCATCACCCGGCTGGCGCTGGATGCCATCGGGACGCCGGCCTTCGCCCCGCACGACAAGTGCGCCAACGGCAACGACGCCGCGGGGCTGGATGATGCCGGCCTCGAAGCCTTCGCGCCGGCCTACGAAGACTGGGGCGCCTGCGACGTGCTGTTCATGTCGGGCACCGACCCCTTCGAAACCAAGAGCACGTTGTTCACCAGCTGGATCATGCGGGGCGGGGCGCCGAACAAGACCTTGATTTTTGCCACGCCGCATCGCAGCATGGGCGTGGCCTGGGCGGAGCAACGCGGCGGCTTGTGGCTGCCGGTGATTCCGGGCACCGATACCCTCCTGCACAACGCCATCGCCCGGGTGATTGTCGAACGCGGCTGGCAGGATCAGGCCTTCATCGAACACTGGGTAGCGAAACGCTGGGAGGTGGATCAGGGCTATGGCCGCGGCACCCGCAACACGCCCTGGCAATGGCGCACCACCTGGGGCACCTGGCAGAGCGACTGGGAAGATTTCCGCCAGTTCCTCATGTCGCGCGACGAACACCGGCCGGAGCATGCGGCACGGATCACCGGCGTGTCGGCGGCACTGATCGAACGGGCCGCGGAACTGCTGGCCAAACCGCATGCGGACGGCACGCGACCCAAGGCATCCTTCATGCTGGAGAAGGGCAACTACTGGTCCAACAACTACATGAACAGCGCGTCCTTCGCCGCGCTGGGGCTGGTCTGCGGCGCCGGCAATCGCAAGGGGCAGATGATCGGCCGCGGCGGCGGCCATCAGCGCGGCATGATTTCCGCAGCCGGGAATCCCGACTGGCTCTCGCCCGAAAAATATCCGGGCCGGCGCAAGAAGCCCCTGAATCTCGACCGCTGGCTGATGGACGGACAACTGCGCTTTGCCTGGGTTTTCGGCACGACCTGGATCGGCGCGATGGCCGCTTCCGACGAACTGGAACGCCACATCGACCGCCTGACCCGCGGCAGCCCGCACCAGCCGCAGCAGGCGACGGTCGCGGCAGCGGCGGCAGCGCTGATCGCCCGCGCCGATTCGGGTGGCATGGTGCTGGTCGATTCCGACATCTATCCGGTGGAGCCGCTGGGCACGCGCTACGCCGACATCGTCCTGCCGGCGGCGACCTGGGGCGAAGCCGACTTCACGCGCTGCAACGGTGAGCGCCGCCTGCGCCTTTACGGCCGCTTTTGCGATGCCCCGGGCCAGGCGCAGCCCGACTGGTGGGCGGTGCAGGCGTTTGGCCGGCGCATGGGCTTTGGCGACAAGTTTGCCTGGAAGAACGGCAACGACGTCTTCGAGGAAGCCGCACGCTACAGCCGGGGATCGCCTTACGACTATTTCGAGCTGGTCGAGCAGGCGCGGCGGGAGAGGGTGACGGGGCACGAGTATCTGCGCCGGCTGGGCGGTGACGGCATTCAGACACCGGTCTGGCGCCAGGGCGAGACCATTTCCGGTACGGTCCGCCTGCATGATCCGCTGACCCGGCAGGGCGAACCCGGCGCCTTCCGCAACAAGCTGCTGAATGCCTTCAACACCCACAGCGGCAAGGCGGTGCTGCTCAAGACACCGTGGAACTTTCCCGGCTGGAGCGAGTTCTACGCCGCCGCACAGCCGCGGCTCGAAAAGAAGGAACTGTGGATTACCAACGGCCGCATCAACGAAGTCTGGCAAAGCGGCTTCGACGACCTGCGCAAACCCTACACCGCGGCGCGCGGCCTGCCGCAAATCCTGTTCATGAACCCCGAAGATGCCCGCCGGCGCGGCATCGAAAGCGGCGACCGGGTGCGGGTCAGCAACGACACGGTATACGTGCAGACCGGCATGCCCCTGGGCGTCACCGAGCACGAGATGAATTTCAATGCGCTGCTGGCCGCCGGCCACATCCGGATCACCCAGGGAAGTTTCGAGGCGGTGGCGATGCTCGATCCCGGCATGCGTCCCGGCGTCGCCAAGGCCGGCTTCAACGCCCGCGGCAGCCATGCCAACGCGGTGAGCCATGCGGTCCCCGATCCGATGACCAATAACTATCGCTACAAGCTGGGGCGAGGGCGCGTGGAACGCCTTGAAGCGGCGGCGGAAAAGACCGACCCAAATGGGCCGAGCCTGAAGCCGCGCGGTCTCGCCTGACGGTCAGCGCCGCGCCAGGCGCGCGCCGGCGCTCATTCCCGGCGCAGGGTGTCGGAGGGCAGTTCGCCGAACATGGCGCGGTAATCGCTGGCGAAATGCGACATATGCCAGAAGCCCCAGCGCGCGGCGACGTCCTGTACCTGCGTGGTCGCCGGATTGGCCTGGCGCAGTTCGCGACGCACGCTGTTGAGCCGGATCGCCCGCAGATACTGGATCGGATTGGTATTGAGGACTTCCTGGAAACAATACTGGATCGTGCGCCGGCTGGTATTCAGCGCCGTGCACAGGTCGGCAATCGTCACGGTGTCATAAAGATGGGTCAGGACGTAGGTTCTGGCCTCTTCGACGAGCGCCTTGCGTGCCTGATACGTGGCCAGCGGCGCCGGTACGTCGCTTGCCTCCTGGATCGAGTCGCAGAGATGGCCCATCAGGGCGGAGTGGACGGTTTTCTGTACCGTCGGATGGGACAGCATCACGGGGCTGCCGTCGAGAACCTCGAACAGCGAATCCAGGAATGCGCGCAACTCGGTCAGGCCGGACGGACAACGCATTACGGCAGGATCGTCCGAAAACAATCGCCTCGAACCCGCCCCGGCAAGTGCCGCAGCCACCTGCTGATAAGCGTCCTCCCGGATGGCGATGCCGACGACGTCGAATTCCTTCGGACTTTGCAGGGAGAACTCGCTGCCCGGACCGAAGTGGAACAGGCTGTCCGCGTGCAAGGGGCGATCGCAGAACGTGCCGCCGCCGGTCATCGCCATCGGCACCCCGAACAGCCGCGCACCGGCCCAGGCCTGCCCCTGCTCGACTACCGCTTGCGTCGTGACCTCGCGAAAAATCTGCATGTCCCCGATCCATACCTCCGACAGCGTTCCGCAGAAACTGCCCGGGCTGATCTGGTCGTAGTTCTGGTCCCATTTGCCGAGGTTGGCGGCGTGCTCATCGACATCGCCGGCAACCAGTTTCTGATATGAATGCGCGCGTTCCAGCCCCCCCGCCGAATGAATCGGCGTCTTGGGCAATGGCAGCCGGCTCAAGGGTTCGGAATATGGCATCAGGTGGATTTTTGGATGGACACACGGCAAGTTTAACCCTAATGCACACAGCCTTGCCGGCAGCTGTGAATTGTGGCGGTGCAACAAAAGAGACAGTTTTCGGCAGATCACACGGTTTTGCCGATTTTGGCTACCGGGAACGTGTCAGGTCACTTAGAGTTAAACGTGTTCGGGGTTGCTTCGCCCCCGGTGGGAGACGCGTGGCGCACAGTCTTCACGATTGGCTATGTTCGAGAAAGGGCCGAAATGCTTGCTGGCGACATCAGAAAAATATGCACTGGCGCGATCCTTGCCGCCGCCTCATGCGGCGTGTTTGCCGAGGTTCCGGTCGACAAGATAACAGTATTGAACCTGCCGCCGGCGACTCCCTACCGGCTGTATCTCTCCGATATGGCGATTTCCCATTTCGTCGACAGCAAGCTGATGATCATCGATGGCGAGTCGCTGAATGTCGTCGGCCATGTGGCGCTTGGCATGACCGGGCACGTCACCCTGACTCCGGACCGCTCCGAACTGCTGGTATCGACCGCCTACATGACCAAGCTGAACCGTGGCGAGCGCATCGGCCAGATGGACGTGTATGACGCAAGCACGCTCAAGCTGAAGGCCGAAATCAGCGTACCGCCGAAGCATTCGCAGTCGATGCCCTACCGCGGCAAGATCCGCACCTCGGCCGACGGCCGCCTGGTCTACCTGCAGAACTCGACGCCGGCTTCATCGGTGACCGTGGTCGATCGCATTGCCGGCAAGTTCGTTGCCGAGATCGCGACGCCGGGCTGCTGGATGATTTATGTCCCGCAATCGGTATCCGACCGCTTCTCGACGCTGTGCGGCGACGGCACCATGCTTACCGTCAAGCTCGATGCCGAAGGCAAGCCGCTCGAGCGGAAAAAGAGCGCGAAGTTTTTCGACGCGGATGAAGATGCGCTGTTCACCTCGGGCGCGCAGCACGAAGACAACTACACCTTCGTCTCGTTCAAGGGCAACGTGCAGACGGTCAATGTGGCCGGCGACACGGCGGTTGCCGAGGCAACCTGGCCCCTGGTCACGGCGGCGGAAGCCAAGGCCGGCTGGCGGCCGGGCGGTTACCAGCCGGTCGCGCTGCACGACAAGAGCGGGCGCATCTACGTCGGCATGCATCCCAAGGGCAAGGAGGGCAGCCACAAGAGTGCCGCCAAGGAAATCTGGGCCTTTGATCCGGCGAGCAAGAAGCGCATCGATCGCGCCCCCGCCCATCATGCCACGCTGGTTGCGGTCAGCCGCGGCGATGCGCCCAGGGTGTTCGCCTACTCGACCGACAAATCGAGCCTGGCCGTATTTGATGCCGGCGGCAAACTCAAGCACCTGAAGACGGCCGCTCCCTTCGGGGAGCTGGCAACCCAGCTGGACGTCCAGTAATGCAAGGAATCCCGTTGCTCGATCCCGTGGCGACCAGTGCCCTGAGTGCCGTCCTGTCGGTCATCTTCCTGACCGGTGCCTGGCAAAAACTGCGCGATCCGGCGCTGTTCCAGGCCAATGTCGACAATTACCGGCTGCTGCCGGACGGTCTGGCATGGCCGGCGGCCATCCTGCTGCCCTTGTGGGAACTGGCGGCGGGCGCCTTGTTGCTGTTCGATGCGACCCGGACGGTCGGTGCCGTGCTGGCGATTGGCCTGCTGGCGATCGTGACGACCGCAGTAGCGATCAACCTGCTGCGTGGCCGGACCGAAATCGACTGCGGCTGCGGCAGCCTGGGCGGACATGTCGGCGACCAGACCCTGAGTTGGGGGCTGGCAGCGCGCAATGCCTTGCTGGTCTTTGCTGCCGTGCTTACCTTGCGCGAGGATGCGGCCCGCGCCCTGGTCTGGATCGACTACCTGAGCGTCGCCGGCGGAACCCTGGGCTTGCTCGGGCTTTACGTCACAGTCAATCAATTGATGGCCAATACACCCCGTCTGCGTGCCCTGAGGAACCATTAGCAATGACCGAAGCGCTTGTTGTCTCCAATATCACCCTCTGGATCGTGGTGCTGGCCTTGCTGCTGGCCGTGCTGGCACTGGCACGGCAGGTCGGCATTCTCTACGAACGGGTCGCGCCGATGGGCGCACTGATGCTCGACCACGGTCCCAAGGTCGGCGACATGTCACCGGTGTTCAATCTCGAATCGCTGGGCGGTGGCAGCCTGAGCGTAGGCTGGGCCGGTAACAACAAGAGCCAGTTGCTGTTCTTCCTGTCGCCGACTTGCCCGGTCTGCAAGAAGCTGTTGCCGGTCCTCAAATCCATCAGGAGCGTGGAAGCCAAATGGCTGGATGTCGTGCTTGCCAGCGACGGCGACCGCCCGGAGCACGCCGAGTTTTACCGCAAGGCCGGGCTGAGCGAATTCCCCTATGTCTTGTCTACCGATCTCGGCATGGCCTTTCAGGTGGGTAAACTGCCCTACGCCATATTGATCGGGGAGGATGGCCGGATTCGAGCCAAGGGCCTGGTCAATTCGAGGGAGCAGCTCGAAAGCCTCTTCGCCGCCAAGGAACTGGGCGTCGCTTCGGTACAGGAATACATTGATCAGCAAGCCTGATCTGACGAGATCGCAAGGAGACAAAAATGCAATGGTTTGACGATTTTTTCGAGGCTCGCAGCCGCCGCGCGGCACAGTCGATCTCGCGGCGCAGCGCGATATCGCGGATGGGCAAATTGCTGGTGGGCACGGCCTTCCTGCTGCCGATCTTGCCCTTCGACCGGATCGGCAAGGCGGTTGCGGCGACCAAGGCCAAGGAAAAGGACAAACGCAACGACGACACCGCCTGCGAATACTGGCGCTATTGCGCGCTCGACGGTTTCCTCTGCACCTGCTGCGGCGGCACGATTTCCGCCTGCCCGCCGGGCACCGAAGTATCCAAGGTCACCTGGGTCGGCACCTGCCACAATCCGAACGACGGCAAGGACTACCTGATCAGCTACAACGACTGCTGCGGTGGCGTTACCTGCAATCGCTGCGGCTGCAACTCCAACGAAGGCGAGCGGCCCGGTTACAGGATGGGCGTGCACAATGACATCAACTGGTGCATGACCAACAGCTCGAATTCCTATCACTGCACCGTGGCCGCAGTCGTCGGCACCGCCGAGAAAACCAAGGGCTGAAATGCATGGGCACAGACTCACTCTGGTGGGCAGCATCATTGTGCTGACGCTTGCCGCCAGCGGGCCGCTGCGGGCTGCCGACGGAGCCAAGCTCTATGAGGGCCATTGCGTCGCCTGCCATCAACCGGACGGCAATGGCGCCGAAGGCCTGGCGCCACCGCTGGCCGGCGTGCTGGCCAAACGGGCGCAGTCGGCGAGCGGACGCGAGTACCTGGCCCAGGTACTGGTATCC
>CAZGQB010000016.1:0-16827 GCA_964527055.1 uncultured Sulfuritalea sp. | reverse complement strand
AGGCGGCAATCACTTCGCGGCGCGGCATGGTCGGCAACAGGCGTTCGATACTGGCGGCCACTCGCGCGATGAAGTCCGCATCGGGACTCAGCAGAATCGACTGCGCCAGTTCGTCATGCTCGGCCTGGGCGAACAGGTCGATCGCCACCCAGTCCGGATTCGCCGATCCATCGGCGATGATCAGCACTTCCGACGGGCCGGCCACCATGTCGATGCCGACGGTGCCAAAGACGCGGCGCTTGGCCGCGGCCACATAAGCGTTGCCGGGGCCGACGATCTTGTCCACCTGCGGAATGGTCTGCGTGCCGTAGGCCAGTCCCGCCACGGCCTGTGCGCCGCCGATGGTGAATACCCGATCGACGCCGGCAAGGCAGGCGGCGGCCAGCACCAGCGCATTCCTCTCACCGCACGGGGTGGGCACCACCATGATCAGTTCGCCGACACCCGCCACCTTGGCCGGCAGGGCGTTCATCAGCACCGAACTCGGATAGGCGGCCTTGCCGCCCGGCACATACAGGCCGACGCGGTCCAAGGCAGTGACCTTCTGCCCGAGGCGCGTACCGTCGGCTTCGGTGAAGCTCCAGGAATCCAGCTTCTGCCGCTCGTGATAGGAAGTGACGCGCTGCGCTGCGGCTTCGAGCGCGGCGCGCTGGGCGGCCGGGAGCCTGTCGAGCGCATGCCGCAACTCGCTGCGAGGCAGTTCGAGTTCGGCCATGCTGCCGGCGTCAAGCTTGTCGAAACGGCGTGTGTAATCGAGCACCGCGGCATCGCCCTCCGCGCGCACGCGCTTGAGGATTTCGATAACCGTGAGCTCGATGGCATCGTCGGTCGAATGATCGAAGTGCAGCAACTCGTCGAGCGTTGCAAAAAAACCGGCATCACGGGTCGACAAGCTGCGAATCACTTGATCGCACCCTCGATCGCGGCCAAGACGGGCTGCAACAATTCGCGCTTCATTTTCAGCGCCGCCTGATTGACGATCAGTCGCGAGGAAATGCCCATGATCTCCTCGACCTCGACCAGATTGTTGGCCTTCAGTGTCGCGCCGCTCGAAACCAGGTCCACGATCGCCTCGGCCAGTCCCGCCAGCGGCGCCAGTTCCATCGAGCCATAGAGCTTGATCAGATCGACATGCACGCCCTTGGCGGCGAAGTGCTCACGGGCGACGGAGATGTACTTGGTGGCGACGCGCAAGCGGGCGCCTTGGCGAACGGCTGAAGCGTAATCGAAGCCGGCCGGCGCCGCCACGCACATCCGGCATTTGGCAATCTTCAAGTCGAGCGGTTGGTAGAGGCCGGCACCGCCATGCTCCAGCAGCACGTCCTTGCCGGCGATGCCCATGTCCGCCGCGCCGTATTGAACGTAGGTCGGCACGTCCGAGGCGCGCACGATGACCACGCGCACATCAGCGCGATTGGTGCCGATGATCAGCTTGCGCGACCTTTCGGGATCCTCGGCCGGCACGATGCCTGCCGCGGCCAGCAGCGGCAGGGTTTCCTCGAAGATGCGCCCCTTGGACAGGGCGATGGTGATTCCGCTCATGGGGTCATTTTACCCGGCGAATGTCGGCGCCCAAAGCGGCCAGCTTGTGTTCCAGTCCCTCGTAGCCGCGATCCAGATGGTAGATGCGCTCGATCAGCGTCTCGCCCTGCGCCACCAGACCGGCAATCACCAGGCTGGCCGAGGCGCGCAGATCGGTGGCCATCACGGTGGCGCCATCGAGTTTCGGCCGGCCGGTGACGAAGGCCGTGTTGCCGTCGATCTTGATGTCGGCGCCGAGCCGGATCAGTTCCACGGCATGCATGAAGCGGTTCTCGAAAATCGTTTCGCGCATTACGGCCGTGCCCTCGGCGACCGCATTGATGGCCATGAACTGGGCCTGCATGTCGGTGGGGAAGGCCGGATAGGGAGCCGTGCGGATGCTCACCGCCGTGAGCCGCCGCGGCGCCTTGAGGCGGATCGCGTCACGCTCGGCGACGATCTCGCAGCCGGTATCCATCAGCTTGTCGATCACGGCGTCGAGCGACGCAGCCGACGCGCCGGTCAGCCGCACTTCGCCGCCCGTCGCCGCCGCGGCGCACAGGTAGGTGCCGGTCTCGATGCGGTCGGGCATGATGCGGTGCGTGGCGCCGTGCAGGGCGTCGACGCCCTGGATGCGGATCACGTCGCCGCCGGCGCCGGAAATGCGCGCGCCCATGGCGACCAGGCAGTTGGCGAGGTCGACCACCTCCGGCTCGCGCGCGGCGTTCTCGATCACGGTTTCACCCTGCGCCAGACAGGCCGCCATCATCAGGTTCTCGGTGCCGGTCACGGTCACCATGTCGGTGAACAATCGCGCGCCCTTCAGCCGTGCGGCACGGGCGTGGACATAACCATGCTCGACGGAAATTTCGGCGCCCATCGCCGTCAGGCCCTTGATGTGCTGGTCCACCGGCCGCGCGCCGATGGCGCAACCGCCAGGCAGCGACACCCGGGCCTCGCCGGCGCGGGCGAGCAGCGGGCCCAGCACCAGGATGGAAGCGCGCATGGTCTTGACCATTTCGTAGGGCGCCACGGCATTGTTCAGGCCCGCGGCATCCAGCGTCACCGTGTCACCAGCGCCGACTCTTGCTGCCTCGCGCGACACCTTGATGCCCATCTGCGCCAGCAGCTTCAGCATGGTGCCGATGTCGTTCAGGTGCGGCACGTTGGTGAAGGTCACCGGCTCCTTGGTCAGCAGCGCCGCGCACAGCAGCGGCAGGGCCGCATTCTTCGCGCCCGAAATCGCCACCTCGCCGGAAAGCGGGATGCCCCCCGCGATCAGCAGCTTATCCATTGGGTTGCCATTCGTCCGGGGTCAGGGTCTGCATCGACAGCGCGTGCAGTTCGCCGGAATCGAAGCGCGGCTTGAGGATGGCATTGATGCGCTGCTGGCGTTTGACGCGATTCAGGCCGGCGAATTCGCCGCTGACGATGACGGCGGCGAAATGATGGCCGTCGCCTTCGACGGAAAGATGCTCGCAGGGCAGACCGGCGGCGATCCAGGTCTCGATTTCTTTGGGATCCAGCATTTGTGACTCCTCAGTTTCGCAGCTTGTAGCCACGCTTCAGCAGATTCAATGTAAATACGGTCAGCAGCACAAGGCAGCCACCGACCACGGCAAGGCTCAACCATGGCGAGGCATCGGAGACGCCGAAGAAGCCGTGGCGAAAGCCGTCGATCATATAAAAAACCGGGTTCCAACGGGAAAGCTCCTGCCAGAAAGGCGGCAGCGATTTGATCGAGTAGAACACGCCGGAGAGGAAGGTCAGCGGCATGATCAGGAAGTTCTGGAAGGCGGCGAGCTGGTCGAACTTGTCGGCCCAGATGCCGGCGATCACGCCGAGGCTGCCGAGGATCGCCCCGCCCATCAGCGCAAAGACCAGGATCCAGACCGGTTCGGCAAATGTCAGCGGCGCGAACCAGAAGGTGGCGAGCAGGACGCCCGCCCCCACCACGATGCCGCGCACCACCGAGGCCAGGACATAGGCGAGGAAGAATTCCAGATAGGATATCGGCGGCAGCAGGACGAAGACGATGTTGCCGGTGACCTTGGACTGGATCAGGGACGAGGAGGAATTGGCAAAGGCGTTCTGCAGCACCGACATCATCACCAGCCCGGGAATCAGGAAGGCCGTGTAGGCGATGCCGTGGATCCTGACGTGCCCTTCCAGGACGTGGGAAAAGATCAGCAGGTAGAGCAGCGAGGTCAGCACCGGCGCCGCAACGGTCTGCGAGGCGACCTTCCAGAAGCGCAGCACCTCCTTGTAGAACAGGGTGGAAAAGCCGTGAGCCATGTCAGTTCACCGGCGCCTCGGCCTGGCCCTGCATGACGCGGATGAAGACTTCTTCCAGATCGGGCTTGCCGATCTCGAGATCGTCTATCGTGCAGCCCGCGGCGCGTATTCGCGCCAGCAGCGGCTCGACTTCGGAAAAATCATCGAAGGGAAAGGACCACCAGCCGCCGCTTTGTGCCGCCCTGCGCACCAGATCCACCGGCATCTCGCCCCGACTGCGCAGGCGCAGGGTGTGGGACGAAAAGCGCAGCAGCAGCCTGGCGGTGGTATCGAGCGCGACCACGCGTCCGGCTTGCAGCATGGCGATCCGGCCGCACAGGCTTTCGGCTTCGTCGAGGTAATGCGTGGTCAGCACGATGGTATGCCCCGCCTCGTTCAGGCGCCGGATGAAGGCCCACAAGGTCTGCCGCAGTTCGACGTCGACCCCAGCGGTCGGTTCGTCGAGCACGATCACCGGCGGCCGGTGCACCAGCGCCTGGGCCACCAGCACCCGGCGCTTCATGCCGCCTGACAGCATGCGCATGTTGGCATCGGCCTTCGACGTCAGACCGAGGTTTTCGAGGATCTCGTCTATCCATGCGTCGTTATCGCGGATGCCGAAGTAGCCGGACTGGATTTTCAGCGACTCGCGCACCGTGAAAAAGGGGTCGAACACCAGTTCCTGCGGCACCACCCCGAGGTGACGGCGTGCCGCACGATAGTCCGACTGGACATCGTGGCCCATCACGCTGAGGCTGCCGGAATCGGCGCGCACCAGCCCGGCCAGGGCTGAAATCAGGGTCGTCTTGCCGGCGCCGTTGGGGCCGAGCAGGCCGAAGAACTCTCCCGCCCGGATTTCCAGGTCGACCGCGTCCAGGGCGCGAGTTTCGCCAAAAGACTTGGAGACCTGCTGAATGCGGATCGCAGCGGACATGGCGCCAACCCGAAGGTTGCGGTCAGAGCTCGTGCTGCGGGAGAAGGTCTGCAACGCCGTAGACGGCGGCGAGGCTCAACAGATTCTGCGGCAGGTTGAGGAGGCGGATCGATTTGCCTGCGGCCCTGGCCGCTCGCGTCCAGCCGAAAACCACGGCCAGGCCCGAGGAATCCATTTCGGTCACTGCGGCAAGATCGAATTTCGAGGCGTTGCCCGCGATGGCGGCTTCCCCTGCGGCAAGCAGGGCGGTGGCGTCAGCCAGGGTCATCGGTCCCGAGACTTCGGCGCAATCACCTGTAATACGGATCATCTGGCGCGGCCGGCTTGAGCAGGAGCCAGTAGTTGCCGGGCAAAGAGCTTCATTTCTTTACCGAGGCCGCTTCGCCGGACTTGTTCTTTGCCTGCAACGACTTGATCAGGCCGTCGATGCCGTTGTTCCTCACTTCGGCAGCAAAGGATTCGCGGTAATTGGTGACGATGCTGATGCCGCCGACCTCGATGTCGTAAACCTTCCAGCCGGTCGGCGACTTTTCGAGCCAGTAATCCAGTTCGATGTTCTTGCCGGCGCCCGATTGCCTGATTTCGGTGCGGACCCGGACATCGGTCTCCCCGGCCTTGAGCGTGAAGGGCTTGTAATGCACGGTCTGATTCTTGTATTCGGTCAGGGCCTTGGCATAGGTGCGCACCAGCAGGGTGTGAAACTCGTCGGTCAGGGTCTTCTGCTGTGCCGGCGTGGCCTGCCGCCAGTCGCGCGCCATCGCCAGTTGGGTCATGCGCGTGAAATTGAAATTCGGCAGCACCTTGGCCTCGACCAGGTCGATGGCCTTTTTGGTATTGCCGGACTGGATGTCCTTGTCCTTGCGGACAATCTCGAGCACCTCTTCCGTGGTGGTCTTGACCAGCGCGTCGGGGGCGACGTCCACTGCGAGGACGGTCGAGGAGATCAGCAGGCTGCTGAAAAATGCAAACAGGACTTTCATTGGGGTTTTCCTGAGATTTCTGTGAATCGGGGCAACACGTCCGGCTATTTGGTTTCTGCCGGTTCGGTACGGGCCACCAGGACGGGGGCTTCAGCTGCGGCAGCTTCCGCGCCGGCGCGCGGCTGGCCGGCATCCGCTTCGGCCCTGACGGGACGCTCGACCTGCTCCGCATCCGCCTCTGGCTCACGCGGCGCATTGCCATCGTGGATCAGGTTGCGACGACGCTGGAGATAGCCATCGCGGATGTAGGAATACTTGTCCAGCGCCGCTTCCTCGACCACCTTGTCGGCGGGCAGCAGGTTGGCACGGTCGTTCACCGCACGCAGGACGAGCAAAACGTCCCGGCCATCGCCTGCGCCGAGATGGGTCAGCGGGTCGGCGGCCACGTCGAGCACGAGGCCCACGGTATCGCGTGCGGTGCGCGGCCCGAACACGGGGATCACCACATAGGCGCCGCTGCCGACACCCCAGCGGCCGAAGGTCTGGCCGAAATCCTCGTCATGCTTTTCCAGCCCGATATCCGAGGCGATGTCGAAGGTCCCGAGTATGCCGATCGTGGAATTGATCACGACCCGGCCTAGATCGCTGATAGCCGCCGAGCCCTTGCCCTGCAGCAGATTGTTCACGCCGATGAGGAGATCTTCGATATTGCTGAAGAAATTGGTGACCCCGGTTCTGACCGGGGCCGGCAGCACCGCTTCGTAACCGGTGGCGACCGGCTTCACGATGGCGGAATCGAGTCCGTCGTTGAAGGCGAACATTGCCCTGTTGAAGCCCTCGATCGGATCCTTGGGATTTCCCGACGTTGCGCACCCGGCCAGCAAACCGGCAGCGGCGACAGCCAAGGAGAGGGATTTGATGCGGGCCGGCAGCATGGTCTTCATTCTTTTTTCGGGCACCCGTTGATTACTTCTTGTTGCCGCCATCATCCTCGGCGGCCTTGTTGAACATGAACTGGCTGATCAGCTTTTCCAGAACTACTGCCGACTGGGTCTTCTTGATCGTATCACCGCCTTTGAGCATGGCCGTATCTCCGCCCACCTCAAGGCCTATGTACTGCTCGCCGAGCAAACCCGACGTGTTGATCGTTGCAAATGTGTCGCGCGGAAACTTGTAACGGGCATCCACCGCGATGGTCACCACGCCCTGGTACGCCTCGGGATCGAAGCGAATGTCCGTTACGCGCCCCACCACAACTCCGGCGCTCTTTACCGCGCCGCGCACCTTCAGGCCACCGATGTTATCAAATTTGGCGACGATATGATAAGTCTCCCCGCTGTTTGACGAAGCAAGATTCCCCACCTTGAGGGCCAGAAACAACAGCGCGCCCAGTCCGACGGCAACGAAAAAACCAACCCAGAGGTCAAGCGTAGTACGGCTCATGTCATGTCCCCGTAAACATGAAGGCGGTGAGAATGAAGTCGGCGGCCAGAATGGCCAGCGACGATGTTACAACGGTACGCGTGGTCGCCCCGGAAACTCCTTCCGCGGTCGGCACGGCATCGTAGCCCTCGAAAACCGCGACCCAGCTGACGATGATGCCGAAGACGAAACTCTTGATCACGCCGTTGAGGATGTCCTCGCGGAAATCGACCGAGGCCTGCATTTGCGACCAGAACGAGCCTTCATCGACCCCGATCAGTTGCACGCCAATCAGGTAACCGCCAAAAACGCCCATCGCGGAAAACAGCCCCGCCAACAGGGGCATCGAGATCACGCCACCCCAGAAACGCGGCGCCACGACGCGGGCGATCGGATCGACCGCCATCATTTCCATGGCGGAAAGCTGTTCGGTGGCCTTCATCATGCCTATTTCCGCCGTGATCGCGGAGCCGGCACGGCTGGCAAACAAGAGCGCCGCAACCACGGGCCCGAGTTCGCGCACCAGTGACAGGGCGACGAGAACGCCAAGCGCCTCGGTAGAACCGTAGCGCGCCAGGGTGTCATAGCCCTGCAAGCCAAGCACCATGCCGACGAACAGGCCCGAAACCAGGATGATGATCAGGCTCAGAACGCCGGTGAAGTAGATTTCGCGTATGGTCAGATGCAGGCGCCGCAATGACGTCCCCGAATGCAGCAGCATCGCCAGGAAGAAGCGGCTGGCAAAACCCAGGCGCCAGATGCGCGAGTTGAACTGGGCGCCCAATTGGCGAAGAAATCTTGTCAGGCCGTTATCCACGCCGCGCCGCTCTTTCCATCAGTTCCTCGCCATAGGGACGGGCCGGATACTGGAACGGCACCGGGCCGTCGGCCTCGCCCCAGATGAATTGATGCACATAGGGCACGGTCGAGTGCTTCATCTCTTCGGCCGTGCCTTCGGCAACGATTTTTCCTTCGGAGACGAAGTAAACGTAATCGACGATCTTCAATGACTCCTGCACGTCATGGGTCACCACGATCGAACTGGCGCCCAGGGCATCGGTCAGCTTGCGAATCAGTTCGCCGACGATGGACAGGGAAATCGGGTCGAGGCCGGCGAAGGGTTCGTCGTACATGATCAGCATCGGATCCAGGGCGATCGCCCGCGCCAGCGCCACCCGCCGCGCCATGCCGCCGGAAAGTTCGGTCGGCATCAGGCCGTGGGCACCGCGCAGGCCCACCGCGTGCAGTTTCATGAACACCAGGTCACGAATCATGGTCTCCGGCAGATCGGTATGCTCGCGCATCTGGAAAGCGATGTTGTCAAAAACCGACATGTCGGTAAAAAGCGCTCCGAACTGGAACAGCATGCCCATGCGGCGTCGCAGGGCATACAGGCCATCCGAGTCGAGTTCGTGCACGATCTGGCCGGCCACCCTGACTTCGCCCGAGGTCGGCTTCAACTGGCCGCCGATGAGGCGCAAGGTGGTGGTCTTGCCGCAGCCGGAGATCCCCATCACTGCAACAACCTTGCCGCGCGGAATCGTCATGTTGATTCCGGTGAGAACCGGCCGGCTGTCGTAGGTGAAGTTCAGATCGCGGATTTCGACGAGGGATTCCTGGGACATGGTTGAACCGGGAAACCCGGCCAAATTCACAGCGGGCGATTCTAGCAGAACGAGACCCCCGATCTATCCCAGGAATCGCTGAAGAAACGGGACAAACGCCATTGACCGGAGAAATTTGCCGCCGCACGATTCGGCTATGATGCTGCGATCAAACCACCCTACCCAGGCTACGCCAAGCCCTTGACCACGCCCGCCGGCAAAATCGAACTGCTGATTGTCGACGACGATCCCCTGATCGCCGACAGCCTGCGCTATTTCCTCGGCCGTGACTACGAGGTGACCACCGCCCCGACGCGGGCGGAAGCGGTGACCCTGCTGCGCGACAGGAATCATCCACCCGCCCTCGCGCTGATCGACCTCGGCCTGCCGCCGACGCCCCATCGGCCCGACGAAGGTTTTGCCCTGATCGCGGACATTCTCGCCCATGCCCCGGACACCAGGATCGTCGTCCTGTCGGGCCAAAGCGATGAACTCAACGCCCGGCACGCACGGGCGCTCGGAGCGACGGAATTCGTCGCCAAACCGGCCGATCCGGAATACCTGCGCAAACTCATCGGGCGGGTGTTGTCTTTTAGAGACACCTCCACCGCGATAGATGACGGCCTGATCGGCGAAAGCGCGCCGATGCAGAAGTTGCGGGCCCAACTCAGACAATTCGCGACTTCGCCGTTTCCGGTGCTGATCGAAGGCGAATCGGGCAGCGGCAAGGAACTGGCCGCTGCCGCCCTGCACCGCCTGTCGGACCGAGCAGCCGAACCCTACCTGGCCCTGAACTGTGCGGCCATCTCCCCCAGCCTGGTCGAAGCGACCCTGTTCGGCCACAGCAAAGGGGCGTTCACGGGCGCCAGCGGCTCGCGTGCCGGCTATTTCGAAGACGCGTCCGACGGCACGCTGTTCCTCGACGAAATCGGTGAATTGCCGCTCGACCTGCAGCCGAAACTGTTGCGCGTACTCGAGAACGGCGAGTTCCAGCGCATAGGTGAGACGGTGGCGCGACATTCATCGGCGCGTATCGTTGCCGCCACCAACCGGGATCTGAAAAAGGAAGTTCGCCAAGGGCGCTTTCGCGCCGATCTCTATCACCGCCTCTCGGTATTCACGATCGCCATCCCGGCCCTGCGCGAGCTTGGCAACGACAGCATCAGGCTGCTGGAACACTTCCGGACCATCTATGCCGAGCAGGCCAATTTGCCGCCGTTCAAGCTTGGCAAGGCCGCCGCCGAGCGCCTGCTCGCCTACGGGTTCCCCGGCAATGTCCGTGAACTGCGCAACATAGCGATCCGCCTGACGACCAAATTTGCAGGCCAGGAAGTCGGCGTCGACGAACTGGAAGCCGAACTCGATCCGGGGAATGCGCCGCAGCCGGCCGGCGTCCTGCCGGCGCCGACTTCCGCAAGCCGGGCCGAACTTGTTGCAATCGCCCTGGGCGACATACAGAGCCGCCGCGACTTCGACCTCGATGCCACCCTGCGACTCTGGGAAGAGGCTTACATCGAGGCCGCGCAGCGGCTCGCCCACGACAACATGAGCCAGGCGGCGCGCCTGCTCGGCGTCAACCGCACCACGCTTTACAATCGCATCGAAACGCTGGGGCGCGTCACCGGCGCACCGGCCCGCACGCAGCGACCGGACTGACCGACCATGTACCTGGAACACTTCGGCCTCAACGAACCGCCCTTCCGCATCACGCCCCATACCGACTTCTTCTTCGAAGGGGCCAATCGCGGCGCGACGCTCGACGCACTGATCTACGCCATCACCCACGATGAAGGCATCGTCAAGGTAAGCGGCGAGGTCGGCAGCGGCAAGACCATGCTCTGCCGCGTGCTGATGGAACGCCTGCCCGACAAGGTAGCCATCATCTACCTGGCCAACCCCTCCCTCTCGCGTGACGACATTCTCTACGCCATCGCCGACGAGCTGCGGTTGAATGTTCCAGACAATGCCCGTTCCTCGGTGGTAATGCGCACCTTGCACGACCACCTGATCAAATCCTATGGCGAAGGCCGGCAGGTAGTCGTCCTGATCGACGAAGCCCACGCCATGCCGGCCGAAACGCTCGAGGAAATCCGTCTGCTGTCGAACCTCGAATCCAATCGCAGCAAACTGCTGCAGCTGGTGCTGTTCGGCCAGCCCGAGCTGAACGACATCCTGGCCCGTCCCGACATGCGCCAGTTGAAGGAACGCATCACCCACAACTTCGGGCTGGAGCCGCTGGTACGCGAGGACATCAGCCAATATCTCGATTTCCGCATGCGCGCCGCCGGCTATCGCGGCCCCAGTGTGTTCGCGCCGCCCGCACTGAAACTGATCGAGCAGAGTTCGCTCGGCCTCACCCGCCGCATCAACATCCTCGCCGACAAGGCCCTGCTCGCGGCCTTTTCATCGGGCAGCCACCAGATCGGCGCGAAGGAAGCACAGGCCGCCATCCGCGACTGCGAATTCAGCGACGCCACGTATGGCGGCGGCAAGTCGGCTGGAAAGGCCTGGCTGCGCTGGGTCGGCGCCGCACTCACCCTCTGCATACTCGCTGGAGCGGCCTGGCTGACCCTGTCGCGCACCGAACCCCCCGTTCCGGCAATACCGGCCGCCGCCCCGACGCCACCTGTACGTACGGCCGCTGTCCTGCCATCTGCGGGCGCCGAATCCGCCGCATCCGCTACAACCGGCCAGCAACCGGCCTCGCCACCGCAAACCGATACGCCAACCGTCTCTGCGAACGGTGCGGCGCCTGCATCGCCGCCAAGCGCAGCCGTTCCGCCGCCTCCGTCGTCGCCTGCGGCCACCCCACCGGCGGCCGGCAGCGCACCGGCACCGGCCGCCGCTGCGCCATCCGCGCCAAATTCAAACGCCGCCGGCTCCGCATCGGTCGCGGGCGCTGCCACCATCGCCCCGGCACCGCCCCAAAAGGTCGACACCCCTCCCGCCCCCTCGCCAAAACAAACCAAACCCCGGTTCGGGCCGCTTACACGCGAACGCCTCGAAGCCGGCCAGGCATGGCTTGAGCAACAACCGGACGACCACTGGTTCATCCAGATCTTTGCCGCCGATGCCAGCCAGCATGCGGAAGTCGAAACCCTGCTGCACCGCCTGTCGTCGATCAAGGTGGACTTGAACAGCATCCACGTCTATTACTCCGAACTCAGCGGTACGCCGCGCCTGGGGGTCATCTATGGCAACTATCCGACAAGAGCCGCCGCCACCGCAGACCTCCGGCAACTGCCCAAGGCCTTGCGCGCCAACAAGCCTTACCCGCGCTTGTTCGTACGCCTGCGCTGAGGTTTTTCCGACACACCGAACCGATATGGCTCAGTCCATCAAATCATTGACTTGCATCGGAAATATAATGTGTTATGCTAAATTCAATGCGCCCATCAGATCGGGGACTCGCTTGCGCCCATTCATGATTTCGCCATTAGCTCCGGCTCTCGCCGCCAGCCTGATCCTGACGGCGTGCGGCGGCATTCCGACGCAGCCGCCGTCGGCGGGGCATATCCGTGCGGAAGGCCTGGCCACCCCGGCCCCCGATATCCCGCCGCCGGTCGCCACCACCGTCACCTTGCCGCGCCCGAAAGCGGCGGCAAAAACAGAGGCATACTCGGTGTCGGTGCGCAATATCCCGGTACAAGACCTGCTCTTTGCGCTGGCGCGCGACGCCAAGCTCAATGTCGACATACATCCTGGAATCAATGGCGTGGTCACTGTGAACGCGATCGACCAGACCCTGCAGCAGATCCTGTCGCGCATCGCCAAGCAGATCGACATGCGCTGGGAAATCGATGGCCCCAATCTGATCGTGATGCCTGATACCCCCTTCCTGCGCAACTACAAGATCGACTACGTCAACATGTCGCGCGATGTGAGTGGCACCAACTCGATCAACACATCGATTGCATCTACTAGTTCAAGTGCAGCCGGCGCCGCCTCGTCTGGCAGTGGCAACAACTCCACCACGACCGTGACGAGCAAGGCCAAGAACGAATTCTGGCTAACGCTGGAAAAGAATCTGAAAGACCTTCTGCATGAAACCGACAAGATCTTGCCGGAAGGATCGAGCGAAACTCTCATCGAGCGCTCGGATCAGCAGGCCACCACCGGTACAGGCGCAGTAGGCTCTGCGGTTGGCAAAGTAGCCGCCGCTGTAACCAACCTCGCCGGTAGCCCTAATGCCGCCAGCCTGCAACAACAGGGCACCACGGTCGTCAAGCGCACCACTTTTCGCGAAGCTGCATCGATCATCGTCAACTCTGACGCGGGCGTCGTCGTGGTGCGCGCGACAGCCAGGCAGCACGAGAAGGTTCAGGAATATCTCGACATGACGCTCACCAGCGCAAGGCGTCAGGTGATCATCGAGGCCACCATCGCCGAAGTCACTCTGAACGACAGTTACCAGCAAGGCATCCAATGGTCGAGCCTGCGCTCTCTGCGTGAAGGGCCGCCCTCCGCCGGTTGGTCGATGATTCAGAGGACTGCTGGCGGGGTTCTTGCGCCACCGGCTACCGGCGCAGATCCGATTACTGGTTTGGGTAAAGCTTTGCCTTTCCTGCTGAACTATGTATCGCCAGGACTTGGGATTGTCGCCACCCTCTCGCTGCTGGAAACCTTCGGTAACGTGAAGGTCCTGTCCAGCCCGAAAATGAGCGTACTCAACAACCAGACTGCCATGCTCAAGGTGGTCGATAACGTCGTCTACTTCGAAATCAAGACCGATTCAGCCGTACTGTCAGGCAATAACACCATTCCGCCCACTACTACAGCCACAGCGAAAGCGGTCGCCGTGGGTCTGGTTATGAGCGTCACGCCCCAGGTCAGCGAGAACAGCTCGATACTGCTTAATGTGAGACCTTCCATTTCGCGCGTGTTGCGCTTCGTAGACGATCCGGTTACCCCGGCAAACAAAGTACCCGAAATTCAGACCCGCGAAATGGAGTCCATGCTCCGCCTCTCCGATGGCGAAATCGCCGTCATGGGCGGGCTGATGCAAGACGATCTCATTAACACCACCGACACCGTTCCAGGGATCTCGCGCTTTCCAGGTCTCGGCCTGCTGTTCAATTCACACAACGACTCGACCAAAAAAACCGAGCTGGTCATCCTGCTCAAACCTACGGTCATCCGCGATCCGAGCATCAATGGCGACTATCGCAGCTTCCGCGACCAGTTGCCTGCCAAAGGGTTTTTCGGCAATAACCCCGGCCCGGAAAAACTGGACATATTCGCCCCCTCGGGAACGGCTCCGCAATGAGCCTGCTGATGGATGCCCTGAAAAAGGCCGAACTGGCCAAGCGTCAGGGACAAGGAGACACTGCGGGCGAGGCGGGCGGGCCGGATACCTCGGCTGGGCTGACGCTGGAACCTATGGCCGACTCGAGCCCGGCCGCATCGGCCCCGGCGCAGAATCTGTCGCCCGAAGCCCTGGCGTCGCACCTTGAGGAGATAGATTCCCAGTTTCTGGCGGAGGCCAAGGAGGCGGCATCCGCGCGAACAAAAGCGCAGGCAGCGGCGCCATCGCCAGCCCCGGCCATGACGATCGAATTGCCCGCCGAAGCGACGGCCGCAAACAAAGCGCCGCGCGCCCCCGGCACCCAGGACGGACGACGCCCGCAGGCGGAGAAAGCCGCCCCGCAAGACCGCTCCGCGGCGCAGAACCTGTTTGCCGCAAAACAGGCCGACAGGCCGCCGGTGAGGAAGAACGCCTTTGCCATCGTGGTCGGAACCATCACGGTTCTCGCGGTTTGCGCCATCGGCGGATATTTCTGGTGGCAATTGCAGCCGAAATCCCCGCTCGTCGCCAGCCGGCCGCCCCCGGCCGCCCCCCTCCCGACCGCCATCGCACCCCCAGCCGCCGTGCCGCCGGCGCCGACTATTGCAACCGCAGCGGCGGTACCGCCGGCCGCTCCCGTGACCGGCACGACGCCTGCGCCCGGCCCGGGAATTCCCGCCGCCGCCGACAGGGACGACGACGATGTCGCCCCGCCCCCCGCCAAGGCTCCCGCGGCCCCGCGTCGCGCACGACCGGCACCGGTCGCCGAAGCGGAAACCGACAGCCCGGTACGTGTCACCAAGGCACCGCTGAAGGTCGACCCCGCCCTGTTGCGCGGCTACGATGCCTTCAACCGGGGCGACCTGGAACAGGCCCAACTCGAATACGAGCGCGCCCGGAAATCCGATCCGCGCAATACCGATGCCCTGCATGGACTGGCGGCGATCGCCGTGCGGCAAGGCCGCCAGGAGCAGGCCGACCTGCTCTACCGGCGCATCGCCGAGGCCGACCCGCAGGATACGGTGGCCATGTCGGCCCTCATCAACAACCGTTCGCAGATCGATCCGGGCGCCGCCGAGAGCCGCTTGAAATCGCTTACGGCCGCGCAGCCCGATCTCGCGGCGCCCCAGTTCGCGCTGGGTAACCTGTATGCACGCCAGGGCCGCTGGAACGAGGCGCAACAGGCCTATTTCCGCGCCTACAACGCCGAGCAGGACAATCCCGACATTCTTTACAACCTCGCCATCAGCCTGGAGCATTTGCGCCAGAACAAGCTGGCCGCGCAGTACTACACCCTGGCCATCGCCGCGGCGCAAAACCGCCGCTCCGGCTTCGACCCGGCGCAGGCCGCGGCACGACTCCAGACCCTGCAGCGCTGACGCCTGCCTGCAGCCGGTCCGGCGAAGATCCGGCAGTCGCGAAGCAGAGATCGGCCTTGACGCATGCTCCGTTTTTCATGCCTCGGCACTTGCCCTTGCGGGTAGATGCGGGATAATGATGCTCGTATGAATTCGCCACCCAGCCGCCGACCCATTGGCCAGATCCTGATCTCGCAAGGAGTGATCAGCGAGGATCAGTTGCGCATCGCGCTGCTGGAGCAGATGAAGTCCAACCAGCCGGTGGGCAAGCTGCTGGTCGCCCTCGGCTTCGTCTCCGAAGCCACGTTGCGCGACGCCCTGGGCGAGTCCCTCGGCCACCGCCCCGTCGATCTGTCCAATTCGATCGTCGATGCGGATGCCTTGCGCCTGGTCCCGCGCGAACTTGCCAAACGCCACTTGCTGCTCGCCCTCAGCTACACCGAGAGCGAACAGCGCCTCACCATCGCGATCGCCGATCCGAACGACATCGTCGCCCTGGACAAGCTGCGCACGCTGATCCATCCCGATCTGGCGATCGACGCGCTGATTGCCGGCGAATCGGAAATCTCCCGCGCCATCGACCAGTATTACGGCCACGAACTGTCGATCGACGGCATCCTGCATGAAATAGAAACCGGGGAGATCGACTACCGCAGCCTGTCGGCGTCGCTCGACGAATACAGCCAGCCGGTGGTGCGCCTGGTCGATGCGCTGCTGACCGATGCCGTCAAGCATGACGCGTCGGACGTGCACTTCGAGCCGGAAGCCAACTTCCTGCGCATCCGTTATCGCATCGACGGCATCCTGCGCCAGATCCGCGCCCTGCACAAAACCTACTGGGCGGCCATGGCGGTGCGCATCAAGGTGGTCAGCGGCATGAACATCGCCGAAACCCGCGCGCCGCAAGATGGCCGCATCTCGATCAACATCAGCGGCCGGCCGGTCGATTTCCGCGTCGCCTCGCAGCCGACCATCCACGGCGAAAACATCGTCCTGCGCATCCTGGACCGGCAGAAGGGCATCGTGCCGCTCGACGGGCTGGGGCTGGACGAGCAGCAGATGGTGCTGATGAAGTTGATGGTTGCCCGGCCCGAAGGCATCATCCTGGTCACCGGCCCGACCGGCAGCGGCAAGACCACCACGCTCTACTCGGTGCTCAACCACATCAACGAGGAGGGCGTGAACATCATGACCCTCGAGGATCCGGTCGAGTATCCGATGGCCATGATCCGCCAGACGTCGGTGGCGGAATCGGCCAAGCTGGATTTCGCCAACGGCATACGCTCGATGATGCGCCAGGATCCGGACATCATCCTGGTCGGCGAAATCCGCGATGCCGACACCGCGGAGATGGCCTTTCGCGCCGCCATGACCGGCCACCAGGTGTACTCGACGCTGCATACCAATTCGGCACTGGGCGCGATCCCGCGCCTGCTCGACATCGGCGTCCTGCCGGACATCATGGCCGGCAACATCATCGGCATCGTCGCCCAGCGCCTGGTGCGCCGCC
>CAZGQB010000015.1:0-17078 GCA_964527055.1 uncultured Sulfuritalea sp. | reverse complement strand
AGGCGGGGTTTCGCAAAGCACTGCTTTGCGCCGCCGAAGCCGGCTGGCTGTGCAAAGCCAGCCGTGGACCAGGGGTGGGGGGCGATCAATTTGCTTTGCTTCATCAGTGCCTCACTGCCCCGGAGGGCTTCCTCGGTTTGCTGTTTTCGACGGGCTGCGGATCGAGCACGGCGATGGTCAGCGCATCGTCCGAAAAATACTTCTTCGCCACCGCCTGTACTTCTTCCGCCGTAACGCCCTTGAGCTTTTCCAGCAGGAGGTCGATGTCGCGCCAGTTCAGGCCGCTGGCCTCCATCCCGCCGATTTCCATGGCCTGCGCCATCAGCGAGTCACGCTTGTAGATCTGCGCCGCGATGGACTGCGTCTTGACCCGCGCCAGTTCTTCGGCCGAGACGCCTTCGTCCTGGACGCGCTTGAGCTCGGCGCGCAACGCGGCCTCAAGCTCGGCCACGGTCTTGCCCTCCGCAGGCTGGCCGTCGAGCATGAAGGTGGCTTCGCCGCGCAGGCTTCCGTCATAGCCGGCGCCCGCCGACTGGGCGATGCGCGATCCGCGCACCAGGTTCTTCGAGAAGCGCGAGGCATCGTGGCCGTCGAGTACCGCCGCCAGCACCTCGAGCGCATAGGGGTCACGATCCTTGTTCACATCGCGCAGCTTCGGCATCTTCCAGGCCATGGCGAGGTAGGGCAGTTTGGCCGGGGCCTTGACGCTGACGCGGCGGATGCCGGCCTGCTCCGGCTCGTTCTGCGGCTTGCGCTCGGGCAGGGCCTTGGCCTTGTGGGCGCCATAATGCTTCTGCGCCAGGCGGAATACCTCGCGGTGATCGACATCGCCCACGACGACGACATAGGCATTGTTCGGCGCATACCACTGGCGATACCAGTCGCGGGCATCCTGCCAGGTCATGTGTTCGAGATCATCCATCCAGCCGATGATCGGCCGCCGGTAGGGGTGGGCCTGGAACATCGTCGAGTTCAGCGTTTCATGCACCAGCGAAGTCGGATTGTCGTCGGTGCGCAGACGGCGCTCCTCCATGACCACCTTGATCTCGGAGGCGAACTCCTGCGGCTCCAGTTTCAGGTTGGCCATGCGGTCGGCTTCGAGCTGCATCATCTCCGGCAGCGCGCCCTTCGGCACGATCTGGAAGTAGGCGGTGTAGTCCCGGCTGGTGAAAGCGTTGTCGCGGCCGCCGGCCTCGGCCACGCGCTTGTTGAACTCGCCCGACTTCAGGCTTTTCGTACCCTTGAACATCAGATGTTCCAGCACGTGGGCGACACCCGAGGTGCCATCCTTCTCGTCCATGCTGCCGGCGCGGTACCAGACCATATGCACGGCGGTCGGGGCGCGGCGATCTTCCTTGACGATCACGCGCAGGCCATTGGCGAGTTTCGTCTCATACGGGTTGGCAAAAGTCGGCGCCGGCGACACGGCGAAAGCCAGCACGACAACGGGGGCAAGCAGTGATTTCATGGCGGTTGTTGGGGTCTGCACGGTTAGGGGAATATGCGTCTGCTAGAATTCTTCGGTCGCGCATCTTAGCGCGGCTTAGAGCCTCCCTGCAGGCGCCTACCTCCGACCGCATTCCGCATGTTTGGTTTCCTGAAATCAAAGGACGACCCCGCCGCCCCGGCTGCCGCGACCCCTGCGGTACCGCGCGCCTCGTGGGGAGAACGCCTCAAGGCCGGCCTGTCGCGCACCCGCGATACGCTCAACACGCCGCTGACGGAGCTTTTCAGCCGGGCGAAGATCGACGACGAACTGCTCGAAGACCTCGAAACCACGCTGTTGATGGCCGATTGCGGGGTCGAGGCGACGCAGTGGCTGCTGGCGGAGTTGAAGGCTGCGGTAAAGCGCGAAAGGCTGGAAACCCCTGCGCAACTGCGCTCGGCCCTGGCAAATAGCCTGCGCACGCTGCTTGCGCCGCTTGAACAACCCCTCGATGCCCATGGACAACATCCCTTCGTGATCATGATCGCCGGCGTCAATGGCGCCGGCAAGACCACGTCCATCGGCAAGCTGGCCAAGCATTTCCAGGGCCAGGGCAAGAGCGTCCTGCTGGCCGCCGGCGACACCTTCCGCGCCGCCGCACGCGAACAGCTGACCGCCTGGGGCGAGCGCAACGGCGTCACGGTCATCGCGCAGGAATCCGGCGATCCGGCCGCGGTGGTATTCGACGCCATCAATGCCGCCCGCGCACGCAAGATCGATGTCGTGCTGGCCGATACCGCCGGCCGCCTGCCGACGCAACTGCATCTGATGGAAGAGATCGCCAAGGTGCGCCGCGTCATACAGAAGGTCGACGCCTCGGCGCCGCATGAGGTGTTGCTGGTGCTCGATGCCAACATCGGCCAGAACGCCGTGCAGCAGGTGAAAGCCTTCGACAAGGCGATCGGCGTCACCGGCCTCGTCGTGACCAAGCTCGACGGCACGGCCAAGGGTGGCGTGCTGGCCGCCATCGCCCGGCAGTGCCCGAAGCCGGTGCGCTTCATCGGTGTCGGCGAAGGCATCGACGACCTGCAGCCTTTCCGTGCCGGCGAGTTTGTCGAGGCGCTGCTGGGAACCGCCGGGTGATCCGGTTCGACCGCGTTTCAAAGCGCTATGCGCCGGGCGTGGATGCACTCTCGGATGTCAGTTTCGAAGTGGCCGAGCGCGAGATGGTGCTGGTCAGCGGCCATTCCGGGGCGGGGAAATCCACCCTGCTGAAGCTCATTGCCGGAATTGAAACGTCAACCGGAGGCGCGGTCCTGGTCGGCGGCCAGAATGTGAGCGGACTCTCCCGCCCGGCACTGCCCTATTTGCGGCGGCGCATCGGCATGGTATTCCAGGACCAGAAGCTGCTTTTCGATCGCAATGCGTTCGAGAACGTCATGCTGCCCTTGTCCATCACCGGTTTCCCGCGCCGGGAAGCCGCACAACGGGTGCGCGCCGCGCTGGACAAGGTGGGCCTGTCCAGCCGCGAGAAGGCGCGGCCCGTCATGCTCTCCGGCGGAGAACAGCAGCGCCTGGCGATCGCCCGCGCCGTGGTGGGTCGGCCGAACCTGCTGCTGGCCGATGAACCCACCGCGCACCTCGATGCGGAGACCGCGGCCGACGTGGCGCGCATCTTCATGGAGTTCAACGACGTCGGCGTCACGGTATTGATCGCGACTTACGCCGGCGACCTGTTTCCCGGCGCGCGACGCCTGCAGCTCGAACATGGCAGGCTGCTTTCATGAGGGGATGGCTTGCCCAACATGGAGAGGCGGCCCGGCTTGCATTGCGCAGGCTGGCCAGCGCGCCCCTGAACAGCGCGCTCTACCTGCTCGCCATCGGTGTCGCCCTCGCCTTGCCGGCAGGCGGACAGATGTTGCTGGCCAGCGCGCAGAGGCTGGCAGGCATTACATCGGCTGCGCCCCAGATCACGGTTTTCATGGCAGCAAACGCCGATCGTGCGATGGCGGCGGAAATCGAATCGCGCCTGAAGAAGCGCGGCGACATCAAACGGATCCAGTTTCTGCCGCGCGAAGAAACCCTGGCACGGATGAAGGCCAACCCCGGATTGCGTGAAGTGATCGAAGCCCTGGCCGCAAACCCGTTCCCTGACGCCTTCGTGCTGACCGCAGCCGACGAGGGGCTGCAGGCGCAGGAACAGATCGTCGCGGAATTGCGCCAATGGCCACGGATCGAACACGTGCAGCTCGATTCAGACTGGGTCCGCCGGCTCGATGCACTGCTCGAACTTGGGCGCACCGCGGTGCGGGTGCTCGGCGCGCTGCTGAGTGCCGGACTGATCGCCATCAGCTTCAGCATCATTCGCATGCAGGTGCTTACCCATCGCGCCGAGATCGAGGTCAGCGGGCTGCTCGGCGCCACCGACGGTTTCATCCGGCGACCTTTCCTCTACTACGGCTTCCTTCTGGGCCTGGGCGGCGGCATCGTAGCCTGGCTGCTGGTCGGCGCCGCCACCCTCTGGTTGCGTGCCCCCCTTGGCGAGCTGGTGCGCATGTATGACCTTACGCTCGCGCTGCAGGCCCCCGGACCGCGCGATTCAGCCCTGCTGCTGGCCGTAGCTGCCGGCCTCGGCTGGCTGGGCGCGATTGTTTCGCTGCGCCAGCAACTTCGGCAAAAGAGCGGGTTTTAAACTACACGCGCGAACGGATTGCAGGCGAAGACGACAACCGGGGATTTCGGCCGTCCCGCGGCGCGAACGTCTCAAAAATGCGCCACGTCAAACACCGCACGGCCGACAATACTGGAATGCAAGCGATGATTCGGGCGATAATGTGTCGATGAGTGACGAACAACCCACAGAGCAGCCGGTAACCGACCCGGCATCGGAAGAACAGCCGCCAGCGCCGGTTCGCAATGAACCGCAGGCACCGGATCAGAGACGCCGGCTGCGCGAACTGTTGGCAATTCCCGACCACCAGCGCACCGATGCCATCTGGGACGAGATCATCGAACTTGAGATTTGCCTGGCTCCGGGTAACCGTGTCCAGGGGTCCCCCGGGGCGCCGCAGGAACCGGGGCGCCGCCAGGGCTCCAGCCAGGGGCAGGGGCGCCGCCCGGAACAGGCGAGGCGCCAGGACCCGATGCCCGGGGCCAAACCCCCGAAACGCTTTTTCAAGAAATCCAAGCGTTCTCCCGGCTCCCCGCCGAAAACCGGCGGCTGACCCGTCACCCAGGACTGCGACCGAGCGGGCCCCGCCCTGACTGTCCGGCGTATCCAATAATTCTCGACAAAAATAATCGGGAACTTCCCCGGACCTTTAGCACTCCCAATCAATGAGTGCTAATATTATGTCCAAGGAGGTCGTACCGTGAGCCATACCATGTCTCTTGACCAGTTGCCCATGCTCGCCGCCAGCAGCAGCATCGAGGCTTATATTTCGGCCGCAAATCGCGTACCGATGCTGAGCGAGCTTGAAGAGCAAACGCTTGCCCGTCGTTTTCGCGACGAGGAGGATCTTGACGCCGCCCGCCAGCTGGTTACGTCCCACCTGCGCCTGGTGATCGCGATCGCGCGCGGCTATCTGGGTTATGGCTTGCCGCATGCGGATTTGATCCAGGAAGGCAACATCGGGTTGATGAAGGCCGTGAAACGCTTCGACCCCGATCGCGGCGTGCGTCTGGTGTCGTTCGCCATGCACTGGATCAAGGCCGAGATCCACGAATACATCCTGAAGAACTGGCGCCTTGTCAAGATCGCCACCACCAAAGCGCAGCGCAAGCTGTTCTTCAATCTGCGCAGCATCAAGGCGGCCCTTGCCCAGGACCCGGATTCGCGCCAGGGCTTCAATACGCTGGGCGCCGAGGAAGTAACCACAGTGGCAAAGCGGCTCGACGTCAAGCCGGAAGAAGTCATCGAAATGGAAACCCGCCTCACCGGCGCCGACGTTTCGCTGGAACCGCTGACGGACGATGACGAGGACAGCTACGCGCCGATTGCCTACCTGGCCGCGGACCGCAGCAGCGAACCCTTGGCCCTGCTCGAACGCAAGGAGTACGATCGCCTGCAGGACGAGGGCCTGAGTGCTGCGCTGGCCAGCCTCGACGAGCGCAGCCGTACCATCGTGCAGCGGCGCTGGCTGGTGGCCGACGGCGAAGAGGCGGCGACGCTGCATGAACTGGCGGCCGAGTATGGCGTATCTGCCGAGCGCATCCGCCAGATCGAAGCCAAGGCCATGCAGAAGATGAAGGGCAAGCTCGCGGCGTAACAGCCAGATCCTTCAGCAACAAGGGCGGCCGGCGACACGCAGGCTGCCCTTTGCTTTTCGTGCCGCCTGCTTACCAGGGCGGCAGGTAGTGATCGACCAGCAGAGCCGCGAACAATAGCGCGAGATAAACGATCGACCAGCGGAAGGTAATACGCGCCACGGCGTCCGAATAATCTTTCCAGATCAGCCAGGCGTAGCCGAGGAAAATCGCGTCGAGCAGCACGGCGGACGTCAGGTAGAACCAGCTGGCCATACCAATTGCATAGGGCACCAGGGTTATCAGGGCAAGGCCGACGGTGTACAGGAACACGTGGCGCCGGGTGTATTCGGCGCCATGGGTCACCGGCAGCATCGGCAGGCCGGCCGCGGCGTATTCCTTGGTACGGTACAGGGCCAGCGACCAGAAATGCGGTGGCGTCCACACGAAAATGATCAGGAACAACAGCCAGGCCTCGCCCGGCGCATCACCGGTCACCGCCGCCCAGCCCAGCACCGGCGGCATGGCGCCGGACGCGCCGCCGATGACGATGTTCTGCGAGGTGTTGGGCTTGAGGAAGATCGTGTAGATCACCGCATAGCCGACGAAGGTGGCGAAGGTCAGCCACATGGTGAAGGGATTCACCCAGGTGTAAAGCAGGAACAGGCCGGTCCCGCCGATCAGGCCGGAAAACAGCAGGGTCTCCAGCGAATTCACCTCGCCCAGAGGCAGGGGCCGGCCGCGGGTGCGAGCCATCAGGGCATCGATCTTCTGCTCGATCAGGCAGTTCGCCGCCGCCGCCGCGCCGGCGACCAGCGCGATGCCCAGCGTGCCGGCAATCAATATGCGCCAGGGCACCATGCCGGGCACCGCGAGGAACATGCCGATCACCGCACAAAACACGATCAACGATACCACGCGCGGCTTGGTCAGCTGGAAATAATGGCGCAAGCGGTCGGAGCCGGATTGCAGTTTAAGTGTGGTGGATTTCACGCTTGAGGAATGAACGGTTGAAGCCGGAATCAGGTCAGGAGTTTAGCACGCGTCGCGAGCTGGAATTTCGCGGGTAACCGCACTCGAAACGCGCGATGCGCACGGGTCGAAGATCGCGTTTCGTCGGCCATTTGCGCGTTCAGAACTTGATCAGCTTGCCGAGTTCGCGAATCAAGGCTTTCGGCTCGGGATCGTCGGTGTAACGGAAAACCAGCATGCCGCGCCGGTCGACCAGATTGATGTAACGGCGCTCGCCCCCTCCCAGGAACTGAAGCACCCTGCGATCCGTCGCCTTGATCACGACCAGGTCCGGGTGCGCCGCCATCAGGTCCGTAGCCGGTACCACTGCATCGGTGATCAGCCAAAGGCGATCGATGCGCGCCATGTTGCGCCCCTGCGCCGTGCGCGCCTGGCGCGTCAGGTAAAGCGCATGCTGGCAGCGCTCGTCGCAAGCGCCCGGCGCCGCCAGGATGACCAGCCACTTGCCGCTGACTTCGGGGTGCTCCAGCATCGCCCCGTCGGCACGCCGCAGAAGTTCAAACGGCAGGCGTACCGGGTCAAGCGGTTGGCCGACCGTGGCCTTGACCTCGGGCGGCGAGACGTAGCGGAAATACAAGGCGGCGAGAAGCGGCAGTGCGCCAATCACAACGATGGCCAGCACTACCAATCGGCCCTTGAGCTGACCGCGCGGCGCTGCCGCTGGTATCGCGAGGGGGGTATTCGCAGTTTCGATCCCGATGTGCCTGTCTTCTGTCATTTCTTTCGCCATGCAAAGAGCCCATAGGCAGAGGCCATCAGAGCAAAAATCAGCCACATCGCCATGTAGCCATGATGCTTGGTCGCCGGATTCTGCGCGGAGCCCCAGTCCCGGGTCAAACCGTCGCCCGCGGCATCCGTCTGCAACAAAATCACCGGCAATGCGTCAAGGCCGCTGTGCCTTCGGTAGTCCGCTTCACGCACATGCTGCCAGATGGCCCCCTGCGGCAGGGTTCCCTTCAACTCGAAAATCCGCGTCTCGAAGCTGCGGATCACCCCGGAAACCTCTACCTCGCCAGTCGCCGTCGGAACCGACGGAACTTCGGAACGCAATCGCGGTGCGGCAATCCAGCCGCGATTTACCAACACTACAACTTCACTGCCTGACAACTGCAGGGGAGTGAGCACATGATAACCGGGGCGACTGCGATGGATCTTGTTGTCCACAAACAGGGTCTTCTCCGCACGCCAGCGCCCGCGTGCGGTTGCCGCCCGGTCGAGCAACTTCTCGCGTTCGCGCTGCTGCGGCGAAAGGCTCACCGGCGTCGCGAGAAATGCCGCCTGCTCGCGCTCGAACCGCTCGCCCCGGGTTGCGGCCCGCCAGTATTGAAGCATGGCCATTGCGAGGCAGGTCAGCACCAGCAGGAGGATCAGTACCGGGCGCAGATAGGTGCGACGGCTGGTAAGAATCGGCATTGGCGGAAGGGTAGGCCTGGGTGGGGATCGACTGCGAACCGCGGGTCAGCTAGACTTCGCGCATTCGTCGAAAGGAAAAGCCATGCGCGTCTTCGTCGTACTGATGCTGATTGCCATCATTGCCAGCCTCGGCAGTGCATTGGTATTCGTCTATCGCGACCGGGAGCAGGACAAGAGCAGGGTAGTCAAGGCGCTGACCGTGCGCGTGGCCCTTTCCCTCGTCCTCTTCCTGCTGTTGATGGCTGCCTACCTGTTTGGCTGGATCGGCGACCGCCTCTGATCCAGGGCTTCGCGGCGCACTTGGCATGCGCCGGCGCCGGAACTTACAGCCAATAGATAACTACGAAAAGGCCGAGCCAGACGACGTCCACGAAGTGCCAGTACCAGGCCACCGCCTCGAAGGCGAAATGGCGCTCGGAGGTAAAGTGGCCCTTCATTGCGCGTAGCAGAATCACGATCAGCATCGTCGCCCCGAGCGTCACGTGAAAACCGTGAAAACCGGTCAGCATGTAGAAGGTCGAGCCGTAGACTCCGGTGGTCATCTTGAGATTCATTTCGCCATACGCCAGGGCGTATTCGTAGGCCTGCAGACCGACGAAAAGGAGGCCGAGAGCAACGGTCAGGGCCAAACCGACGATCAGTTGCTGCCGCTTGTTGGCGATCAATCCCCAGTGCGCCCAGGTCACCGTGACCCCCGAACTCAGCAGCAACAGGGTGTTGAAGGCCGGAATCCCCCAGGCGTGCATCGGTGTAAAGGGATCCTTGGCCGCCGGTCCCGCAGTTGGCCACACGTCCTTGAATCCATTCCAGAGCGCCGCCTGATCGGGGCTGGCGATTTCCGGCACCGACAGCACGCGGATGTAAAACAGGGCGCCGAAAAACGCCGCGAAGAACATGACCTCGGAAAAGATGAACCAGGCCATCGCCCAGCGGAACGAGCGATCGACCTGCAGGTTGTAACTGCCGCCCTCGGATTCGTCGATGACGCGGCCAAACCAGCCGAACAGCATGTAAACCATGACGGCAAACCCGGCCGCCAGCAGCAAGCCCCCGCCGGAAATGGAATTAAACGTCAGTACCGCGCCACCCGCCAGCAGAAGCAGAGCCACAGAGCCGACCAGCGGGAAATACGACGGGTCGGGAACGAAATAGCGGTTTGCGGATACGGGATGACTCATCTTGACCTCCTCGAAATCATTTTGTCGTTATTACCCAATCGCCCTGTACATGCGTCAGTTTGCTACTTGCCGATATTGATCGCCACGGTTACCAGCGTGAGCACGAAGACCAGCATGAAAACCAGCGCCGTGATCAGAATCTGCAGCGGCGAAAGGGGCGGCCCATCCTTTTCCGACGACTTGTGCCCGCGCACGCCGAACAGGCCCCAGGCCACCGTGCGCAGGGTGCTCAGCAGTCTGCCCTTGGGTGGGGAAGTCGGTCGGGGCATTGTTCACAACCGGCTTTCCGAAAGGCTTGGGGGAGAGGTGACGCTGCCAGCCGGCACCTCGAAAAAAGTGTAGGACAGCGTGACCGTGTTCACCTCGTCGGGCAGGGCCTTGTCCAGCACGAAGACCACGGGCATCTCGCGCACCTCGTTGGGAGCAAAGGTCTGCTGCTTGAAGCAGAAACAGTCCAGTTTTCTTACGTAGCCGCCCGCATGCTGCGGACCGTAGCTGGGTACCGCCTGGCCGATCACGGTGGTGTTGCGGGTATTTTCAATCCGATACGTCACGTGCACGATGTCGCCGGTCTTGACCGCAAGACTGGTGGTCTCGGGCCGGAAACGCAGGCCGTTGTCATGGCTGTTGGCATCGAACTCCAGAGTCACCGGCCGTGCCGGCAGCGCCGAGGCGGCGGCCCGCTGCGCGCGATCGATGTCGTAGAGGCCGGTCCATTCGCAAAAAGCCTTGTACAGGCTCGGCTGGGCGGCAACGAACAACAGGCTGCCGGCCATCACCGCAAGCAACCGGACAACGATGCGCCGGTTGCTGTCCCTCTCGGCCGGAGGGCCGGCGGCCGCCGCTGCGGCCGGTACGAGGTCGGGTTTCACGCCCCGCCCATCCACTGACGCAGAACGTAACTCAGGAAAACGGCGGCAGCAAAGACCGCCAGACCGATACCGATGCGGCGGTTTGCATGCTCGCGGGATGTGCCCTCACTCATCCGTGCGCCTCGGCCGGATCGAAGGGTGGAGGATCCTCGAAGGTATGGTGCGGCGCCGGCGAGGGCACGGTCCATTCCAGTCCGTGCGCGCCGTCCCAGGGCTTGGCATCCGCCTTGGCACCGCCCTTCATCGCCTTGAAAACAATCACCAGGACCAGCAACTGGCTGAAACCGAAGCCAAAGGAGCCCAAGCTTGAAATCATGTTGAAATCGGCAAACTGCTGGGCATAGTCGGGAATCCGTCGCGGCATGCCGGCGAGGCCGAGGAAGTGCTGCGGGAAGAAGGCGATGTTGAAGAAGATGATCGACAGCCAGAAGTGCAGCTTGCCGAGGCCTTCGTGGTACATGTAGCCGGTCCATTTCGGAAGCCAGTAGTAAAGGCCGGCGTAGGCAGAGAACAGGGCCCCGGCGACCATCACGTAATGGAAGTGCGCTACCACGTAATAGGTATCCTGCAACTGGATATCGACCGCAGTCATCGCCAGCACCAGGCCGGTAAGCCCGCCGATGGTGAACAACACGAGGAAACCCAGGGCGAACAGCATCGGCGTCTCGAAACTCAGGGAGCCGCGCCACATGGTCGTGACCCAGTTGAAGACCTTGACCCCGGTCGGGATCGCGATCAGCATGGTCGCGTACATGAAGTAGAGCTGGCCAGTCAGCGGAATGCCCGTCACGTACATGTGGTGGGCCCAGACGAAGAAGGAAATCAGCCCGATCGCGGCGATGGCATACACCATCGAGTCATAGCCAAAAAGGCGCTTGCGCGAAAACGCCGGGATCACATGGGAAACCACGCCGAAGGCCGGCAAGGCGATGATATACACCTCGGGGTGGCCGAAGAACCAGAAGATGTGCTGGAACAGCACCGGGTCGCCGCCGCCAGCGGCATTGAAGAAGCTGGTGCCGAAATGGCGGTCGGTGAGCAGCATGGTCACCGCACCGGCCAGAATCGGCATCGAGGCGATCAGCAGGAAGGCGGTCACCAGCCAGGTCCAGCAGAACAGCGGCATCTTCATCAGTGTCATGCCGGGCGTGCGCATGTTGAGGATGGTAGTGATGATGTTGATCGACCCCATGATCGAAGACATGCCGAGGATATGCACGGCAAATATCGCCATGTCCATGCCGATGCCCATCTGCACCGACAGCGGCGGATACAGGGTCCAGCCCGTGCCGGCGGCGCCGCCGGGCACGAAAAGCGAAGCGGTAAGCAGGATGGCTGCGGGTGGCAGCAGCCAGAAACTCCAGTTGTTCATCCGCGCGAAGGCCATGTCGGGGGCCCCGATCATCAGCGGGATCATCCAGTTGGCGAAACCGACAAAGGCCGGCATGATCGCGCCGAACACCATGATCAGCGCATGCAGCGTCAGCATCTGGTTGTAGTACTCCGGGGACACGAATTGCAGTCCGGGCGAGAGCAGTTCGGTGCGGATGACCAGCGACATGGCACCGCCCACCAGGAACATCACAAAGCTGAACCACAGATACATGGTTCCGATGTCCTTGTGGTTGGTGGTCGTGATCCAACGCATGATCCCGGTCGGACCATGGCCGTGGCTTCCGTGGCCGAGGTCACCGGCGTGAGCGGCGTGTTCTGTGGCTTGCATTATCAGTTTCTCCTGAGGGCCGTCGGCGCGATCACTTGCCGCGAAGTGCCTTGACTTCGGCAGGCTGGACCAGCTCGCCAAGCTTGTTGGACCAGGCGTTGCGTTCGTAGGCCACGACGGCCGCTATTTCGGTGTCATTCAACTGCGCTGCGTAGGCCGCCATGGCGGTGCCCGGTTTGCCATTGAGGACGATCTCGATGTGGGCGGCCTTCGGTCCCTTGGCGATCTTCGAACCATCGAGTGCAGGGAAGGCCGGCGGCAGGCCCGCTCCGTTCGGCTGGTGGCACGCCGCACAGTTCGCGGTGTAGACCTTTTCACCACGGGCCAGGAGTTCATCCAGCTTCCAGACCTTGGCGGGATCATCGGCGCTTGCGGCCATTGCCTTCTTCTGCTCGGCAACCCAGGCGGCGTACTTTTCGGCGGAGACCACTTCGACCACCACCGGCATGAAGCCGTGGTCCTTGCCGCACAGTTCGGAACACTGGCCGCGGTAGGTGCCTTCCTTCTCTGCACGGAACCAGGTGTCACGCAGGAAGCCGGGAACCGCATCCACCTTGACGGCGAAGGCCGGTACCGACCAATTGTGGATCACGTCCGACGCCGTGGTCAGGACACGCACCTTTTTGCCGACCGGTACCACCATCGGCCGGTCGACTTCGAGCAGGTAGTTCTCGCCCTTGGGTGCCTTGTTCTCGATCTGGTCGCGCGGCGTGGACAGGACGCTCATGAACTTGACTCCGGCGGCGTCTCCGGTGACGTACTCGTAACCCCATTTCCACTGGTATCCGGTGGCCTTGATCGTCAGATCGGGCTGGGACGTGTCGCGCATCTCGACCAGCGCCTTCGTCGCAGGGACGGCGATGGCGATCAAGATCAGCGTCGGCACGATGGTCCAGGCGATTTCAACTTTCGTGTTGTCGTGGAAATCGGCGGCCTTGTAGCCTTTTGATTTGCGATGAAAGATGATGGACCAGGTAACGACCGCGAAAACGCCGACGAAAATGATGAATATGACCCAGGTCAGCAGGGTGTGCAGGTCATAGACGCGGCGCGCCAAGGCGGTAACGGGCAACTGCAGGTTGAGTTCCCAGGCGGCGTTCGCGGCGCTGCTGAACATGCCGAGCGACCCGGTCAGCAACAGCCCTGCGCAACGCAACCGCGACTGTCCTGCGCCACCATCGTTGTTTGATTGTCGTGCCATCTCTTCCCCCTGGCGCCAGTTGCACGCCGCCCGGCACGGCGTTGGCGCGGCTTCCTGACGTATCCCTGTTTCTGCCCAAAAGGGTCCGCACGGACCCCGTTCCAGTTTCTCAACAGGCGCGAAGGTTAACACAGTCCCTTTGATCTGGATCAATTTAGATGTGAAATTATTCGTATAAGCGATGTGCATTGCACAATCAGCTTGCATGCCCCCCCTGCCCGCTTTCACGCGGGAATATGGCTGGGGCGGGAGGGGCGTAACCGAGGCGGATCCGGGGATCCCCCCGAAACGGGACGCATCAGGCCGCCAGGGCGGCCAGCAGCTTTTCATGGACTCCGCCGAAGCCCCCGTTGCTCATCACCAGGACATGGTCCCCGAAATGCGCCGCTGCGACCACGGCGGCGACCAGTTCGTCCAGGCCTGCGAAAACCAGCGCCCGTTCGCCCAAGGGTGCCAAAACCTGCGCGGCATCCCAGCTCAGTTTGTCGGCGTAACAGAATACCGCGTCGGCCGCGACCAGGCTGCCGGGCAATTGTTGGTTCATCACTCCAAGTTTCATCGTGTTGGAACGCGGCTCCAGTACAGCCAGAATACGGGCAGACCCGATTTTCTGGCGCAAGCCTTCCAGCGTGAGGCGAATCGCCGTCGGGTGGTGGGCAAAGTCGTCAAGGACGGTCACTCCGCGCACGGTGCCGCGCGCTTCCAGCCGACGCTTGATGCCTTTAAAGCTTTCCAGCGCCTTTATGCCGATGGCGACCGGGACGCCGGCATGCCGTGCGGCGGCCAGTGCCGCCACGGCGTTGGCGCGATTGTGGGCACCCGCCAGGTCGAAACGATTCACCCGGCCTTCGGATTTTCCGTTCAGACTGACGTCAAAACCGCCCGACACATCGGACTCGCCGGCCTGCCAGCCCTCCGTGCCGTTGAACCATTCAACGGGAGTCCAGCAGCCGTGTGCCAGAACGGTCCGCAGCGACGCCTCCCGGGCGTTCGCGACAATCAATCCATTGCCCGGCAAGGTTCTCACCAAATGATGAAATTGCCGCTCGATAGAAGCAAGATCGTCGAAGATATCCGCATGATCAAACTCCAGGTTATTCAGAATCACGGTCCGTGGCCGGTAGTGCACAAACTTGGAACGTTTGTCGCAGAAAGCCGTGTCGTACTCGTCGGCCTCGATGACGAAGAAGGGAGAATCGGTCAGGCGCCCGGAAACGCCAAAGCCTTGCGGCACTCCACCCACCAGAAAGGAAGGATTCAAGCCGGCCTCGTCCAGAATCCATGCCAGGAGCGACGTAGTGGTCGTCTTGCCGTGCGTTCCGGCAACACCGAGCACCCAGCGGCCGCGCAGAATATTCTCGGCCAACCATTGCGGACCGGAAACATAGGGCAGATTTCGTTCGAGAATGGATTCCAGCAAGGGGTTGCCGCGTGAAATTGCGTTGCCGACAACGAATAGGTCGGGGTTCAGCGCAATCTGATCGGAGCCATAACCTTCGATCAGGTCGATGCCATGTACGCCGAGCTGGGTGCTCATCGGCGGATAAACCTTGGCGTCGCAGCCGGTGACGCGATTTCCCGCGGCACGCGCGAGTACAGCGATGCCGCCCATGAAGGTGCCGCAGATGCCGAGGATGTGGATATGCATGTCGCGCTCGTTGGCTTGAATGATGGAATAATGGGGCGGATTCTATCCCGCCAGGAAATACCGTCCGCCACCCGGAAGGTGGCAGACGTAACTGCCAGCCGGATTTTCCGACCTCGCCATGCCACGCCGCAAACTTCCCTCTGCCGCCAACAATCACCTGCGCCGCGCCATTGCCGGCGCCGCGGCTCGCCTGATGGCGGAAGAAGGCATCGGCGACTATGGGGTGGCGAAACGCAAGGCAGCTCGAAGTCTGGGCGCTTCCGACGGGGAGGCGCTGCCCACCAACGAAGAAATCGAGACCGAACTGCGAGCCTGGCAGTCGCTTTACCAGGAAGACGAACAGCGTGAACGCGTGCATGAGTTGCGCACGACAGCGCTCGAAGTCATGCAGTTGCTGGCCGAGTTCCACCCCTATCTCACCGGCGGGGCGCTGGACGGAACCGCCGGCCGCTACTCCGCCGTGGAGATCGACCTTTACGCCGACAGCAGCAAAGATGTAGAGATTGCCCTTCTATCTCACGGCATCTCCTACGAAATCATGGACAATCGCCGTTCTGGCGTCGATGCCCAATTGCGTTTGGACTGGAATGACTATCCCGTGCTTATCGCTGTGTACCCACCCGTCGCCGAACGGCAACAACCGAAAAGTCCGCATGGGGGCCGTGGACGCCAACGGGTCCGCGCCGAGGCGGTCATCGAACTGTTGCGGGAAACCCCGGAATGAATCGCCCCCTGGTCTGGGTAGCCATTGCCGGTACTATTTTGTTTGGCGCGTTGACTGGCTATCGGCTGGCCACGATCGGCGATCGCGCTGAAAAAATGACGGCTCCGGTGACGACCCCGGGACTCTCGGTCTTTGAACTGGCGCTGACGGACTTGAACGGGAAAACGCAGGACCTCGCCCAATGGCGCGGCAAGGTACTGATCGTCAATTACTGGGCGACCTGGTGCCATCCCTGCCGCGAGGAAATGCCGGGCTTTTCCCGGCTACAGGACAAATATCGGGACAAAGGCGTTCAGTTTGTAGGTATCAGCATCGATACTGTAGACAAAATCATGGAATTTCAGAAAACGACCCCAGTGAACTACCCTTTGCTGATCGGTGACATCAGGGTCATGGAAAACAGCGCCAAACTGGGCAACACCCGCCAGGCATTGCCATTCACCGCGGTATTCGACCGCGAAGGCAGGCTTTCCGCGACCAAACTGGGTCGATTGTCGGAGCCTGAGTTGGAAGGGCAACTGAAAGAACTGATTTCACGGTAGCTGGACAAACTGCAGTCATTTGCGGCAAACTTGCGCCCATGACGAAGCAAACACGCACCAAAGCAAATACCGGCCGAGGGTCGAACGACGCCGTTCTGGTGCTCCACGGCCCGAATCTGAACCTGCTGGGCAGTCGCGAGCCGGACATTTACGGGCGCACCACGCTGGCCAGCATCCACACCGCCATGGAAGCACGCGCCCGGTCCTTCGGTCTCCGGCTGGAAAGCTTTCAAAGCAACCACGAAGGCGAACTGATCGACAGAGTGCAGTCGGCCCGCGAGCAGGGCGTGCGCTTCATCATCATCAACCCGGCCGGCTATACCCATACCAGCGTTGCCTTGCGCGATGCGCTGGCGGCCGTCGCGATCCCCTTCATAGAAGTCCACCTGTCGAACGTGCATGCACGGGAGGCGTTCCGCCGTCATTCGTATTTTTCCGATATCGCCGTCGGCGTGATCGCGGGACTTGGCGCGCAGGGCTACGAACTGGCCCTGGAAGCCGCTTTGGCGCGCCTGCGTACCGCCTGATCCCCCGATTGCGGCAGCACTGAGGCTGCCGTTTCCTTTTTAGGAGTCCCCATGGACCTGAGAAAGCTCAAGACCCTGATCGACCTCGTGCAGAACTCCGGCATTTCGGAGCTGGAGATCAGCGAAGGCGAAGAAAAAATCCGCATCGCCAAACATTTCACCGCGGCGCCGGCCACGACCACGGTCCATATGCCGGTGGCCGCAGGCGCCCCGGCCCCGGTCGCCGCAGCCCCAGCGCCGACTTCTGCCACGGAATCGGCACCCGCGCAACTCGAGGGCCACGTCATCCGGGCCCCGATGGTGGGAACCTTCTACCGGGCAAGCAGTCCCGACGCGTCGCCCTTCGTCGAGGTCGGCCAGACCGTCAAGGCCGGCGACACGCTGTGCGTGATCGAGGCGATGAAGCTGATGAACGAGATCGAGGCCGACATTTCCGGGGTGATCAAGTCCATCCAGGTTGAAAACGGCCAGGCGGTGGAATACGGCCAGCCCATGTTCGTGATCGGCTGAGCATGTTCGGCAAGGTTCTCATAGCAAACCGCGGCGA